>CAYYWT010000058.1:0-2987 GCA_964475435.1 uncultured Eubacteriales bacterium | reverse complement strand
AATGAGGATAGGTGGATTGTGAAAACGGACTTTAAGTTTTCACAGTCCATTTTTTTGTAAAAAATAACTATTGAAAAAAATACTTTAAAAGTTTATTATGAGATTAACGAATAAATTTAAGGAGGATACATATGAAAAAGTTTTTATTAGGTGCGGCAATATGTAGTACGTTATTTACAACAAGCGTGTTTGCGTTTGATGATGTACAAAATGATTTTTGGGCATATGACGCAATAAATTTTATGAAGGAGAAAAATATAGTAAGTGGATTTGCTGAAGACGGTACTTTTAGACCGGCGGATAATGCTACGCGTGAACAAGCAGCTACGATATTAAATAATTTTTTTGGATTAGAACTTAAAACAAAAGCGAAAGTATATGAAGATGTAAAAAACTCTGACTGGTCTTATCCATATGTTAATTTAGCGTCTCAGTATATGTATGACGAAAATGTAAATAATTTTAGACCGCAAGAATTAACTACCAGAATAGAAGTTGCTGAAGCTGTTGTAAGAATTTTAGGATTAGACTTAAATGAGCCTAATTTAGAATTAATAAAGGGGTTTAAGGATTATTCTGAATTTTCTGAAGAAGATAAAGCTACTATTGCGTTGGTGGTAGAGAATGGGATTATGAAAGGATATGACGATGGAACGTTTTTGCCAAATGGAAAAATAACAAGAGCAGAGATTTGTTCATTGTTGTATAACGCTTTCGACGAAAAAGATGAGCTTTTATCTAAAAATGATAATAAAATTGCTTTGTCAGTAAATGGAAACGATATTAATGTAAAAGAAGTTAAATTATATTTAACCCTTCAAAAGAAACTTTTTGAAATAGTATTCGGAAGTTCAGATATTTGGAGTCAAGAAATTCAAGGCACTTCTTTATATTCAATTTGTAAGGACGCAACAAAAGATGAAATTGTAAAAATAAAGCTTGTAATGGAGAAAGCTAAAGAGCTTGGTATAGAAATAGATGAAGAAACTAAACAGCAATTAAAATCTCAGATTGAATCTGAAGATGCTAAAGCGCTTTGCGATTATTACGGAATAACAACAGATGAAATGTTAAAAGTTTTAGAAGAGTCTGTTACAAATGAACTTGTTGCGAAGTATGTATATGATGCTATTGATCATACATCCCATACTCATGATGATATTAATGAATTAAAGGATGAATTCAGCTATGATGTAAGACATATTTTAATTTTAACTCAAGATAAAACAGACGCTGAAATTAAGTTAGCTAGAGAATTAGCTGAAAGTATATTTGTAAGAGTTAATAATGGAGAAGACTTTGCTAAACTTGCGAATGAATACAGCGAAGACGGCGGTTCAAACACAAATGGCGGATTGTATGAAAATGTAAAACTTGGACAATTTGTAAGTGAATTAGAGGATATTGCGGTAAATGGAGAAATTGGTGAAATTTATCAAGGAATAGTAGAGTCAGTTTATGGTTATCATATTGTAAAATTGGAAGATAAAAGAACTGAAAAAGTATCAATGACAGATGAGGAAAAAAATACAATAATTAACGCGGATTTTGAAGAAGTACTTACAAATTGGTTAGAAGGAGCGAGTGTAACAATTAACGATCAAGTTTTTGATAGAATTTAATTTCTTAATTATGTATAATATTGTCGCTTTTTATAGATACTACTATCAAATGAAAAAATCGTTAAGGAGGTAGTAAAGTGAAAGCGACAGGTATAGTTAGAAGAATTGATGACTTAGGCAGAGTCGTTATTCCTAAAGAAATAAGAAAAACTTTAAGAATAAGAGAAGGAGATCCTCTTGAAATATTTACAGATAAAGATGGAGAGGTAATCTTGAAGAAATATTCGCCAATAGGAGAGTTGACTGAATTTGCAGTTCAATATGCTGAAACTTTAGCGAAAACAAGTGGACACGTTGCTTGTATAACGGATAAAGATTCTGTTATAGCTGTTTCGGGAGCTCCTAAAAGAGAATTCTTGGATAAAAATATCAGCTACGAACTTGAAAAAATTATGAATGATAAAACAACTTGGGTAGTAAAAAGTTCAACTGAAAAACGTGTACCAATATTTAATAATGAAAGCTTGGATAAGTATTATGCACAAGTTATTTCGCCAATTGTTTCTGAAGGAGATACTATTGGTTCGGTAGTATTAATGGCGACAGAAGCAAGCTCACAAATGGGGGATGCTGAAGTAAAGTTAGCGCAATCAGCCGCAGGTTTCTTAGGAAAACAAATGGAACAATAAACAGGAAAAGACCGTTGAAGATTTATATCAACGGTCTTTTTCCTACTATATAATCGGGATTTTAACCCCGTTTTGAATCCGAAAAGCCGAACCTTTAACTCAAAAATCATTGAGTTTAATTCTTAGTGATGTTTTCTCTTGGCATCCCCCTCCTTCATTCCGTCGTCTCAATCGAGACTTGCAACAAATAAGTGCTAAAAAGAAAACTTACGCGATACCTCCCAGCCACGCTTACTATATAAGTCGTAATTAAAACGCCTAGCCTCCGTGCTAATAAAATTGACCTTTCTCAATTCTCTTAGCTTCCGTGCTAACCGATTAACAGTTACCGCCTACCGGTTTACCTTCTTTTAGTTACGGCAAGCCGTCCCATAAGATTTACTTCCGATTAGACTGTTAACTAAACTGGTTTAGCATCTTTATGTTTAGTTACTAACAATTCGTCTTTAACTAAACAACTCTCTTAAACATCACTAAAAACAAAAACTCCGCTTCGAGTTACCAAAGCGGAGAATAAATTCAATCTCTTTTCTTCGGCAACTCAGCCTCCATCGTCTTACGACATTAGGACTGTAGCTTTGCGCCCCAACCTTTCGATTGGTTTGCCATTTCGGATTTCATATATTCATTATATATCGAGTTTACATAAATGTCAATAGAAAATTGAAAAAATTTTGATTACTGCAAATGGCAATATTAAATTTCCGGTTGATTTGGCTATTATTATTCCGCAAAA
>CAYYWT010000057.1:0-4310 GCA_964475435.1 uncultured Eubacteriales bacterium | reverse complement strand
CTTTAAATTAACTCTACACTTCCCACAAAAAATATTTTTGGTAAGCGAGGTACAGTACAATACGTTATGAATTTTATGAGTTTTTTACAGCCCCTTTTTTACTTGTATATTCAACTCTTCCATTAAAGCTTTTTGAAGTAATTTAGAAAAATTTATATTATTTTTTACAGCGATATCATTAAGCCACTCCGGAATAGTAAGCGTCTTTTTTATAGACTTATTAAAATGATTTTTCGCATACTCATCAACATCTACAAAAATAATCGACACATATCCTTCAATCATTTCATCATAACTCTCCAGTTTTATATCCTTCAAGTCCGATGCTTTCGGAATTTTTTTCCCTTCTAATTCTAAAGTATAAATATAGCCAGCTAAACAATCTGTAGCCATTTCCATAGCTTTTTCAAATGTTTCACCACAAGTAGCCAAGTCATTTAAATCAGGAAAAATAACCGCATATTGATTAGATTTTTCTTTATATATACAAGCGGGATATGCACATTTCATACACAATTTCCTTCCTTTACTTTTATAATTTGTGCCTGTTTTAATACAGACCTTTCAACAATCACGGGTATATCTCCACTGTGATGCAGAATCGTTACTTTCCCCTTTTTTAATGGATGTATATATTGATAATGCGAACCAACAGTGTCTTTATAAATCCACCCGTCATTTATAATTATTTTTTCGAGTTCCCTAAACTTCATAAATTACCTCACTATTATTTTATTATATGAATACGTATAAAGTCAATACGTATTTATTGATTTCTTTTAAAATATGTTACTATTCAGACTTAATTACTTATCAAAAGATAAATTTAACATTTAAAAAACAAAAAGATTGTCGTATCTTGTCGGCAATCTTTTTATTCCTCTTTAATTTACACTTTTTAATTAAAATTTATCCAAATCATAATCATATTTAAAACTCGGCATAAGCTCTAACTTAAACTTATTTCTCTCATGCATTTCGTCTATCTTTCTTTTTACATTCTCATCTTTACAAATTCCGGTACGAATATACCTATCCAACACCTCATATGAAAATCCCAAGTTCTCCTCATCAGTTTTCCCGCACAGTCCATCAATCGGCACTTTATTAACAAGCTCTTCCGGTAACTTTAACGCTTGTCCCATTTGTTTTAACTCGGTAACAGTAAAATCAGAAATCGGGCTAAAATCTCCGACAGAATCACCATATCTCGTAGAATATCCAACCCAGTCTTCCGACATATTGCAAGTATTAGCAACTCTACCATTATTACTTTGGCCAACAGCATATAACGTAGCCATTCTTACTCTCGGTTGTACATTCGCTCTAGTTTGATAGCTCGTTTCAAAATTACTCGGCATATTTCCTAAAATACCGTTTACCGCATCTTTAATATTTATAGTATAATTCTTTATTCCCAAATGATTTACCAAAAGCTTTGCGGAATCTATATCACTTTGTTCTCCATAAGGCATCAAAACTCCGATAACCCTATCTTTTCCCAGCGCTTCAACACACAACGCCGCAACAATAGAACTATCCTTTCCACCGGAAATTCCAACAATCGCGTTACAATCTTTACCGTTATTCTCAAAAAAATCTCTTATCCATTCAACCGTTTTATTTTTTGCATCAACTGCATCAAACATTACAAAAACCTCCAACTACAAAAGTTTCTCCACTAATTCGCTAACAGACGCAACTTCATTCGGGCATTCCTCAAGCAACTCTTCAACAGAATTTTCCATACAATAGCCGTTAAATTCTTCTATCATCTCAATATCATTATAGCCGTTACCTATTGTATAAATATCCTTATCACGAATTTTTAATTTCTCAGCTAAAATTTCTATTGCTTTTTCCTTATCCGTTGAAGACGAAATAACCTCTACCATATTCATAGTATCAAATATCATAGTATATGCATTAACATATCCGCCATAATTATCATTTATATACTTAGTTATCTTTTCAGCATATTTTAACTCTTTTATATCTACCGAAATTTTAGTAACATTAGAAGTCGTACTACAATCAGACTTCCATATACTGCAAAGAGTATACGAAAGTCCCCTTAAATCCAAATCGGAAATTATATCAACAACAGCCTTTTCGTCAATATGGCAACTGTGTATCAACTTCCTATCTCTGTCAATAATCACACTTCCGTGATCAAGTAATAAATAATCATACTCAATATTGTTTTCTTCAACAACTTTTATAAAATGTTCATAATTATTACCTGTCGCAAAAGCAAATAAATTCCCTTCTTCTCTAAATTTTTTTACATCGTAAATATTCTTTTTCATATCAACTTTATTTACGAAAAATGTTCCGTCATAGTCGCTAACAAGTAGCTTACTCATAAATATCCTACACCCTTTATAATATAAATTATTAAAACTGCGTTTTTAATATTTCTTTATACATTTCTTCATAAGGTTTTGACATCTTATGACGTATATCTACCGGCATATACTCCCTAATCTCCTTTATTATTTTACAAATATTAATAGCCTCAACAAAATCACCATCAACTATTTTTTTAATTAAAATCATAAGAGACTTTTGGCAAGCAGGTACTTTTAGAGTATAACTTAACTTAAAGAACCATCTCATCTCCCCAAGTAACTCTATCTTATCTTCATTAGTTAATTTCCCTGAATCAATAAACCTATAAAGCAAGTAAGTCATATTTCTGGCATATAAAAATCTATAAAATTGAACTTGATTTTTCTCAACAAATTTTTCGTAAGTTTTTTTATAAGCAACATTCATTCCCATAAAAAATTCCTTAGAACAATTCCAAGACACAGACGCAGTTTTATACGAAGTATTTCTTTGTCTGTAATAATAAATTATATCTTTTATATAATAAACATTTTCAGCATTTAAAAACGCAGACATAGAAAAATATGTATCTTCTCCCGGAACATCCTCTAAACATCTAATTTTATTTTTTTCAATAAATTCACGGTCAAATATTTTATTACACATAGACGAATTCATTACATAAAACGAATTATCATAGTCATTTATATCTAGCTTAAAATTATTAAATCTTTCATTATCAAAAACAGGCTTTTCCCAAGGAGTTCCGTCCTCAGACGCATATTGCCAATTAGAAATTATAAAATCAGCATTCTTCTCTTCTATCGCGTTATACATAACCTCAAACGCTTTTTCGTCAAAGAAATCATCCGCATCAGAAAACATCAAGTACTTTCCTTTAGCCATATCTATACCAACATTTCTAGGCTTTCCACCAGATCCGCTGTTAGTAGTTAACTTCTCTAACAATATATTATCGTATTTATCTTTATATGACTTAGCTATCTCATAGCTTTTATCTTTAGAATTATCATCAATCAAAATCAATTGAACATTTTCAAAACCAATCGTTTGATTAATGACGTGGTCTATACAATTCGCCAAATACTTCTCATCGTTGTAAATCGGAATTATCGCACTAATCTTATACATATAGTGAATTACCTCCTTAAAATTCTATATTTTAGCCATAATCATTATACAATAATTTAAAAATAAAATCAACTTAAGCAAAAAGAGGCTGTAACAAAACTCATTTACCAATAACATAAATTGTTATAAGTTTTTTACAGTCTCTTTTCATTAAAATTTAATTCTATCAGAAATATACTTCTCCAATTCATCAATCGGAATTCTAACTTGTTCCATAGAATCTCTGTCTCTTACAGTAACACATTTATCATTTTCAGACTCAAAATCATAAGTAACACAGAACGGAGTACCTATTTCGTCTTCCCTTCTATATCTTTTACCTATGCTTCCGGCTTCATCATATTCACACATAAACTTACCGGATAACTCCTCAAAAAGCTTTGTCGCCGGTTCGCTAAGTTTCTTAGAAAGCGGTAAAACAGCAACCTTTATAGGAGCAAGAGCCGGATGTAAATGAAGAACAGTTCTAACGTCTCCTTCGGCAATTTCTTGTTCTTCATACGCATTACATAAGAACATCAAGAATAATCTGTCAACGCCAACAGCAGGCTCAACACAATACGGAACATACTTCTCATTAGTTTCTTGGTCTAAATAAGTTAAATCTTCTTTAGACGCTTCCATATGACGAGATAAATCATAATCAGTTCTATCAGCAATTCCCCAAAGTTCTCCCCAGCCGAACGGGAATAAATACTCAATATCCGTTGTACCTTTACTGTAAAAAGAAAGTTCTTCTTTAGAATGTTCTCTCATTCTTAAATTTTCTTCTTTAGCTCCGAGAGAAACAAGCCAATTTTTACAATAATCCTTCCAATATTCATACC
>CAYYWT010000056.1:0-4617 GCA_964475435.1 uncultured Eubacteriales bacterium | reverse complement strand
CGTGTTTGAGCGGGAAAACTAATGATATTATCTTTTAATAAGTAATTAAGTCTGAACAGTAACAAAATTCCCCGTAGTCTCCTACGGGGAAAAATGAATTAATTATAAATTAAACCATCATAAGCTTCCATCATTGGAATCGCAACATTATGAAAACCTGCAAGTCCAATAGCAAGATCAGCTCTCGAAACCTCCTTTTTAGGTTCAAGATTTCTGTTATCAATTGTTTTTATCATACCGCATGTAATCGCAAACTCCATCGGTTCACGTGCATATTCAGAAACATCTTCAGTTGTATAAAAATACTTGTAATTACTAACAAAAACATTAGAATTTAATACTTTGGCATATCTGAACATAATTGTGGCAAACTGTTCACGAGTAATATTATCATTAGTTCCGAAATTTCCGTTTTCATATCCGAGAACTATGCCATTTTCACTCGCCCACGTTACCGCGTCATAGTACCAAGCTCCTTCTTCTACGTCGCTAAAATTATTAGTTCCGCTTACTTCAGGACTGCCGGCAATTCTATACAAACTAGTAACCACCATAGCTCTTGTAGTAGCTTTATCGGGGGTAAAAGTCGTATCAGACGTACCGAGCATAAGACCATTCATATGGCAATACTTAACACAGTTAAAGTATGCATCCTTAATATCAACATCCGTAAAAGGGTTAGTCCATTCAACAGTCTCAGGACGCTTTAAAATAAGGGTATATTTTTTGTCTTTATATTCGAGTTCAAAATAGTTTTCTCCCTCGGAAAGAGTTTCGTATCCCATATTATTAATATGTCCATTAACCATCAGTGAAAAGGACTCTATAAAGGGCGTTAAAGTAAAAGTGATGTCATCTCTATACCAATCAACAGTAACTGTAGCTCCATCCTCAGTATCATAATTGATTCCAACCTCCTCTATGACAAAATAGTCTTCGGGCATGTTTCGAATAGAGATTTCTGAATAATATTTCTCACCATCCAGTGTATATTCAATTGCAAATTTGTTTTGATTACAATATTCCGCACTTTCAATTATTTCAAATGAGCCGGTTATTCCTACAGATATTTCATCAACTTTGGAAAACTCTTCTTCATAATTTATGTACTTCGGCATATCCGCTAAGTGTATAAACTTTAACGATATACCTTCTTTGGCTTTAATACAGAATTTTATATTCCCATTTCCATATCCGTATATATCCCTAACACAAGAATTAATCGAACCTTTATATGGAGTACCACTGTAATACACCGTATCAAGTAATTCGTCAGCCTCAGTCAAAATTTCAATGATAATATAATTACCATTGTCCTCTCCCAAAATGTACAAACCTGTATCCGTTGCGAATACGCTAGGCGATGCTACTACCATAGACATTACCATAAGAATTGCGGTAAAAATTGCTGTGAACTTTTTCATAATAGTTCCTCCAAAAAATAAAATAAAATTTTTGTTTTCCCCCGCTAACTATAAAATAGCGAGTTAGTAATATTAACATTACCCGTCCATTATACTCCGTTCTCAGCTGTTTGTCAACATAAAATGTATAAATAATTCGGATTGCATCTATCCATAATATTTCTCTAAAGATTTAGCGATTCTTAACTGCCCTTCTTCGTCAACATCTATAAGCGGTAATCTACATTTCCCAACATCAAATCCAATTTGACGAACGGCTTCCTTTACCGGAATTGGATTAGTTTCAAAAAACAAAGTATTAATTAAATCTATCGCTTTTAATTGTAACTCTCTACTCGTTTCAATATCGCCACCCAAAAAATTCTTTACCATAAGATGAGTATCGTTCGGAATTACATTTGCCGAAACGGATATAACCCCTTTTCCACCTAACGCTAGTATAGGTAAAACTTGATCATCATTTCCGGAATAAATATGTAATTCCTCTCCACATAACGATGCAATTTCGACAATTTGCGAAAAATTACCACTTGCCTCTTTTAGTCCTACTATATTTTCTAATTTTGAAAGCTCATACGCCGTTTTGGCGTTTATATTAAGACCTGTTCTAGACGGCACATTATAAGCTATAACCGGAATACCTACTTCGTTTATACATCTATAATGTTCAATTATTCCACGTTGCGTAGTTTTATTATAATACGGAGTTACGACTAAAACTCCATCAACTCCTAATTCCATAGCTATTCTGCTTTTCTTTACAGCTAATTTCGTATTATTAGAACCTGCTCCGGCAATTACAGGGATACGGCTGTTAACATTTTTTACAGTAAATTCTATAACCGCTTTCCATTCTTCTTCCGACATAGTAGAGGGTTCTCCGGTAGTCCCGCAAATAATAATCGCATCAGTTTCATTTTCAATATGAAACTCAATTAATTCTTTTAACACATCAAAATTAATTCCATCATCAGTAAATGGTGTAACAAGTGCAACACCAGAACCGGTAAAAAGTATTCTTTTCATTATCCTAACCTCCTGTTTTTTATAAACTTATTCATAAATGCAAAAAATATGTGTAAAATAAAAAACAGAAAACTTTTTACCAGTTTTCTGTTTTTTATTTTACAAAACTTTAGTCTAGCTTTTTTAAAATTCCAAGGGAATTACAAATAACCATCTTTCCGTCCGCTGTTTGAAGCAAAGCTCTCTTATCAAGTATTTTATACTTAACATACTCATAGTCAGCGATTCTTTCACCATTCACAGCATATATAGCATATCTAATCTGGTTATCAAACTTCTTTCCGCAAACTGCAAATACAGTTCCGAATCTTTTTAACTCATTTTGAGAAAATTCAATACCAATTTTTCCATCCGAACAAATAGTCCCATATTTCCCTTCCAAATTTTTAGCTTTTGCATAATACTTCTCCAACATACCTATTTTTTCAAATCTTCCTAATTCCTTATATTCTTCCGATATTACACTAATTCCATTTGCTGAAGTTAAGAAATATTTCCCGTCCTTCTGACAAATATTAAAAGAAGGCATAATTGTAATTTTGTCAAACCAAGGTGAAACAGCTTCTTCTTTTACAGCAATCGCATAATGCATTTTATCTGAATAAATACCTACTATGCGTCTCCCATAACAAATATCTCCAACAAAACTATACTTTTTGTTGTGAGTTTCAATAGGGGCCTGCGCAGTTTCCATAAAAATGTTTTTCATTTTGTAACCTCTCAATCAAAATAGATTTAGATATATAGTGACAAATAATCACTCGATTATACTATCATATTTTATATGTTAAGTCAACCAATTGAGTAAACTTTTCGATTACTTATGTTACTATTCAGTCTACTTGTTTCAAAAAGATAATATCATTAGTTTAAAGAGCGAGTTCCACAGTTGAAAAATTCAAAATAAGAATTTAATCGAATTTTTCAACGAGGACGTGTTTGAGCGGAAAAACTAATGATATTATCTTTTGATAAGTAATTAAGTCTGACTAGTAACTTACTTATAATTTATTAAGTACAATATGGAAAGTAGTTCCGACTCCCTCTTTACTTTCAAACCACATATCACCGTTAAACTTGCCCTTAATAGTAGAATAACACATATAAAGTCCTAAACCTGTTCCGTTTTTACCTTTAGAAGTTATCATTTCCTTAAACAGCTTATCCTTTACCATTTCTGAAATTCCACCGGCAAGATCGGCTACTTCTATATAAATTTTCTCACTATCTTCTCTAACCTTAATATCTATGTTTCCACCATTTTCTCCATAAGCATCCATTGCATTTATAATTAAATTATCCATTACTTGAACAATAGCACTTATTTCGCCCTTTATTCTACTATTTTCGCCTATATTTAAATCTAAATTCAAATTACAATGACGTCTTTTCAACTCATTTTTCATTAAAATTTGGGTTCTCGCAATAAGCTCCTCCGCCGAAAATTCTCCAACAGTAGACGCATTCATAGAAACAGCTTGACCTTTTACAGCATCAATAACTTCAGTCATATACGATAAATACGGCCTTATTTTAGTTATCCATTCAGCCATTTCTCCCGCAATTTGATGGTGGTCTTCTTTGGTAACTTGATTATCATTAATAGACTCGTCATATTCCTTAATTAAATCTTCAATTCCTTCTAATGCTCCTGAAATAGACATTATAGGAGTTTTTAAGTTATGAGCAATACCGCCTATTAATTGTCCCAAAGACGATAAACGCTCTTGTTCAACTAAAATTTCTTGATTTCTGGTCATAGTTTCTATATTGTTTTTCTCTAAATCCAGTATTTTATTAAAAGAATTAATCAAATCTCCTATTTCATCATTAGTAGTTACAACCAATTTTTCATCATAGTCAATACTACCTTGTCCAGATAATTTATATAAATAATCCCCTACTTTTCCAATATCATCAGACATATCTTTAGCAAAATAAATCAATACACATACAGATACAAGTAATACAAACATCGCACTAAGAACATAAATTATTACCATTTCATAAGAATCAAGCTTATATCTTAAACCAGCAATATAGTTATTATCTCCAATTTTTAAATATATCGCCGTTCCCTGGGCATCGCTTGCGTAATAATCATATAAATGCCCATTATACCTTTCGCCAACTAACTTAGCATATTTTATAAAAAAGTCGCTTAATC
>CAYYWT010000055.1:0-4640 GCA_964475435.1 uncultured Eubacteriales bacterium | reverse complement strand
ATTTTAATTATATGAATTTTAGTTATAAATTTAAATTGTTTACTTGTAGCTCGAATTTCCCTAGAAAATAAAAAAAGAGTAAATTAGAAAAAGAGTAAATTAGAAAAAGGATGAATTTATATGTTTAACTTGTGGAGAATTAATAAAAGAGTAATTGAGCCGTCAGATCCTAAAGTAACAGGTACGCTTACATCAGATAATATAAAGAAGATTTTGGGAGAGAGTAATGATGTAACGATTAAAGAGGTTTTTACTTGGAATGAGAAGGTTAAAATTGTTGCTATCGGTATAGATGGCTTGGTAGATAGCGAGGTTATAGATAATTATGTTTTAAGACCGCTTACAGTTGGGCGACCATTTGAAAATGCTGAAAGCGAAAAAGAGGCTTATAAGGTTGCAAAAGAAGGCTTTTTGTATCATTTTTCACAAGAAGAAGTGAAAGATTTAAATGATGCGGTTAATAAAATCCTGCAAGGCGTAACGGTTGTTGTTTTTGATAATGTGAAAAAAGCGATAGCGTTTGATGCAAAAAATATTCCTCAAAGGGGAATACAAGAGCCTGAGAATGAGAGTGTGTTAAATGGGGCAAAGGATGCTTTTGTTGAAAGTCTAAGGACGAATACTGCGTTAATTAGGAAAAAATTAAAGTCTCAATTTTTACGGCTTGAAAGTTTTACAGTGGGCAAGGAGAGTCAAACTCCGGTAAATATCGTTTATCTTAATGATGTTGCGGATAAGGGGATTTTGGAGGAGCTAAGAAAAAGGATTAAAAATATAGACGTAAATTCTTTAATATCTACAAAAACTTTTGAAATAGGAATTTCAGATAATAAATATTCTATTTTTCCTCAAGTTCAGTATACAGAGAGAGTAGATAAATTTTGCTCAAATTTAGTAGACGGGAAAATCGGAATATTAATTGACGGACTTCCTGTAGCTTACATTGTTCCGGGAATTTTGGCTATGTTTTTCCAAGCTCCCGAAGATTATTCCGAAAATTATATACTTGCGTCTTTTGTAAGGATTTTAAGATATATATGTTTTGGTCTCAGTATGATGTTGCCGGGGTTTTATATAGCTATTACTACTTTCCATTCCGAAATGATACCGACAAAATTATTGATTTCTATAATCCAAAGTAAAGAAGGTGTTCCGTTTGCAATTGCCTTTGAAATTATAGGGTTATTAATAGCATTTGAATTATTGATAGAAGCAAGTTTAAGGTTACCTAAAAGTATAGGTGCTACAATTTCGATAATAGGAGGACTTATTGTTGGAGATGCGGCGGTAAATGCGAAATTAATTTCTCCGGTAGTTGTTGTAGTAATTGCTATTACCGGAATAGCAGGTTTTGTTATACCTAACCAGGAATTATCTAACGCTACAAGGCTTAGTCGACTTTTATTTGTCGTCGCCGGAACTTTGGGTGGACTATTTGGAATTGCTTTTGTAATTATTGTTATTATTTATTATTTAAGTAATTTAACTTCCTTTGGAGTTCCTTATTTATCTCCTCTTGCGGGAAATGAGGGAAAAGGAGTATTAAACGATTCTATTTTTAGATTGCCTAAAGATTTGGAGGGAAAAAAGAGTGACAACTAAAATTAAGTTTTATGTACTGGCAATAATATTAATTGTAATGCTTGGTTGGGGCGGAAATTTAATACCTAGTCGTGTAGAAATTACGGATTTAGGAATTATACAAGTTTTAGGAATTGATTCCGGAGTAAATAACGGTGTGAATTTGTCTGTTGTTGCTGAAGGAGCTAAAGGAGATTCTGAGGAATCGTCTCAAAAGGGGAATGAAACAATAGTTACAACTTCCGGAAAATCTTTTAATGACTGTGCGAGGGGAATGGAGAGTTATAGTGATAAATATTTTATTGGCGGTCATATAGAAAATATCGTTATAGGCGAGGATATTAGCCGTCAAAATTTAGTGCGTGCCGTAGACTTTGTGAGTAAATCCAGCGAGATAAGGCTTAATGCTAATATGTTTATTGTAAAAGGAAGTAGTGCAACAGATTTTTTAAAGGATAGTACTAGCAAAGAATTTTCACTAGCATCGAGGATAAGTAACATTAATTTAACAGATGAAATACTTACCGAAGAAAAAAATACAGAAGTATCAGATGTTGTAAACATTTTATTATCTGATGAAAAATGCGGAGTAATACAAGCAATAGAGTTAGTAGAAAATGGAGCGGAAAGTGGAAGAGAATTTACACTTACAAGTTCAAACGAAGATAACAAAAAATTTATGCAATACTCAGGATATGCGTTAATAAAAGATGCAAAATTAGCGGATTTTTTAGATATAGATGCATCTGATGGATACGATATTGTAAAGAATAGAACGCCTAAGAAGAATATATATGTTGAAAAAAACGGAGAAATAGTCGGAATTAATTTTAATGCTAATAAAACTAAAGTTCAATTTAAGTTTGATGGAGATAATTTATCCGAGATAGTGATAAAAGCAAAGACGGAGAACGAAGTTATGCAATCTTCAAACGGAGAAAATGTTTTTGAAAGTGAATTGCCGGAAATGAGACGATTAGTAGAGCAAGAAGTTATATATAGAATTGAGAAAGCCATAGATGTTGCGAGAAATTATAAGGTGGATTATATGGGGTTTGGAAAAATGCTTGAAATGAAACATCCATATAAATGGAATAAAATTAAGGACAATTGGGAAAATATTTTTTATGAAGTACCGATTAAAGTTGAAGCGAAAGCAAAAATAGACAGGAGTTATAATTTATTATCTGTTGTTAATTAATAGGAGGATATTGTGGACTTAACTAATGGAAAAATCAGCATAAGACAAGCGATATGTTTATTGCTTTTAGGACTTGGAGCTCCGAGCTTAAGAGTAATACCGAATTATGTATCAATATATAGTAAGCAAGCAAGTTGGATAACTCCGATTATTGCTTGTTTATTAACTATTTTATTAATTTTGGTATGGGCAAATTTATTTAGTAAAACAAAAGAAGGTAGTTTATATGAAGTTTATGAAAAAATATTCGGGAAGGTTATTTGCAACATAATTACTGTAATTTATATTATATGGGCAGTAGGCCTTACATCGCTTTATCTTAGAATGTATGGAGAAAGAATACTTGGAGCAATTCTTTTTAACGCTAATTTGCCAACCGTTTTAGCAATAATGTGTATTTTAATTTATTTTGTAGTAAACCAAAGGATAGACGGACTGGGGAGAAGCGCGGAAATATTTTTGGCAGGGTTAATTATTGTGTTTACAACAGCTTTTTTATTAGTTTTTCCGAGTGTAAAATTAGAAAATTTATATCCTGTTACTTATTATGATACATTACCTGTTTTAACAGGAAGTATGCCGGTATTAGCACTGATGTGTTATCTTACAATAGTTACAATTATAGGCGACAAAATTTCAGATAAAGAAAACATAAAAAAAGACAGAGTAAAAGCGATTTTGATTTTTTCTGTTTTCTTAATTATGCTGATTTTTGCAACTGTCGGATTATTCGGATATAGAATGACATCTCAGTTTATTTTTCCGTATTTTTCAACGTTAAAAAGTATAAAAATTATGGAGTCAATAGAGAGAGTAGAATCGCTTGTAATTTCAACTTGGATTTCTTCTGATTTTGCTATTATTTCGTTATTTAGTATAGCGACGCTTACTTTAATTCAAAAGCTTTTTAAAATGAAATCATATAAAAAAGTGTCATTATGGTTTATTCTTTTTTTGTTTTTATTAACAGTAAGTTTTGCGAGCAATATTTATAAAATGGAGTACTGGTCGAGATTAGTAGCTGTTCCGGTAAATATTACGCTATTTTGGGGAATACCGGTTATAGCTTGGATAGTGGGGAAGTTTAGAAAGGTAGTTTAAAATGTTTTAATAAAATATAAATTGACTTAAGAAAATGATTAAAAATGCCGATAATTAAACTAGAACTGTGTAATTAAGTAAAAAGATAAATATATTTATTACAAGGGGGAATTTCTAGAATGAAGAAAGTGGTCGCATTATTAGTATCGGTATTCTTGGTCATGACTTTGGCTCAAGCTGTAACTCTAACTATAATTCAGCCTGAAGGCGAAGTTACTATGACAAGACCTGCGGGAAGCAGAGTTACTTTTAAAAGCTTAGAAGAAGGTATAATAAAATGGTGGAAGGTTATAAGCGGAGACGTCGAAGTAGAAGATGGCGGATTTACTATGCCGAGTAATGACGTTAAGGTAGAAGCTATGTATACCGGAAATGTTATAACTGTAGTACAAACTGCTGGCGGAAAGATAACTCCGGGGAGTGTTGGAGTAGAGAAAAACGGAAGTAGAACTTTTACTATGACTCCGAACGAGGGATATGAAGTTACGGATGTATTGGTAGACGGAAGTAGCGTAAAAAGTACTTTAAGTAATGGAACAGGAGATGTAAAAACATACACATTTACAAATGTAACTGCTCCTCATACAATAACTGCTACATATGCAATTAAGAAGTATACGATAACTGCAACAGCCGGAACCGGCGGAACGATTAGTCCTGCATCAATTGAAGTTGAATATGGTGGAAACGCAACGTTTACGATTGCACAAAATGACGGTTATGTGCTATCTAGTTTAAAGGTAGACGGAAACGCAGT
>CAYYWT010000054.1:0-4888 GCA_964475435.1 uncultured Eubacteriales bacterium | reverse complement strand
GGGAGTTAAAAAAGATGGAAAATGGGGATTTATAGATGAAACAGGAAAAGAAGTAGTAGAGTGCAAGTATGATGAGGCAAGGAGCTTTTCAAAAGGAATGGCGAGAGTTGAAAAAGATGGGAAATGGGGAGCTATAGATAAAACCGGAAAAGAAGTAGTAGAGTGCAAGTATGACTATGTATATATCTTTTCAGAAGAAATGGTGAAAGTTAAAAGAAATGGAGAGTGCTATATAATAAATACTAAAGGGGAAATTTGGAATCCGAATGAGATAATTAATCAAGATTTGACAGTAAATGAAGATAAAACACCTAATAGAATAAAAAGTATTGTTTTTAGACCTACTGAATATTTAGAACCAAATTATTGGGGAAGTTATCGGGGAAGCGAGGAGCATTATACTCCTGATTTCATAGGCACATATTTGGGTAGTTCTGAACTTGTAGAAGGAGTAAAAACTTATTATGCTGATAATTTGTCTAGTAGAAACATATCCAGCTGGGTAGAAGGAGTATAAGGGGACGGAATCGGCGAAAAATTAGAAATTAATATTATTAAAGGTATGGATAGTAAATATGATGGCTGGCTATGTGCATATGCTGAAAATGATGGTGACGTTGATAAAATAAAGGATTATTATTATCATCTAAAAGGTTTTTATATAGTAAATGGTTTTGCTGAAAATGAAAGCCTTTGGGAGGCTAATTCAAGAGTAAAGAAGATAAAGTTAACAATAAATGATACAAAAGAATATATAGTTGATTTAGAAGACACACGTGCTATTCAATATATTGATGTTGATTACAAGATTAATAATATAGTTGAGCCGATAAAGGTCGTCGCCGAAATACTTGAGGTTTATGAAGGAGATAAATATGAAGATACGGCTTTATCGTTATTCGAACCGGATTATGAGAATAATATTCCGTGGAGATATATTTGAGGCGGTATGCCGATGCCGTAGGCTTAGGCCTATGATGAAAAGTTTAATAGCTTAATACTTGATGACAAGTGTTAAGCTATTTTTTTGCCTAATAAAGCGTAACGGTTTGGTAGCCAGAAATGAATTGTAGTTGGCTGAAAAATATGTGAATTTTTATAAAAATGTGTTGAAATTCGTTGAGCTTTTGTGTACAATTAAGTATTGTAACTTTAAGGAAATGGAGGTTTTTTAAGTATGATAAAAAGACTTAGTAAATGTGTTCGAGAGTACAAGAAACCGGCTATTTTGACGCCGATTTTTGTGTCTTTGGAAGTTATTATGGAGGTTATTATTCCATTGCTTATGGCTGATTTAATTGACAAAGGTATTGAAGCGGGGAATATGAACGAAATTGTAAAAATCGGTTCGATATTAGTTGTTGTTGCGATTTTGTCTTTAATTTTCGGAGTTGTATCCGGATTATTTGCTGCAAAAGCGTCCACAGGTTTTGCTTGTAATGTAAGACACGATATGTATCACAATGTTCAGAATTTTTCATTTAAGAATATTGATAAGTTTTCGACTTCGAGTATTATTACAAGACTTACAACTGATGTAACTAATGTCCAAAATTCTTTCCAAATGATTACAAGAATTGCTGTAAGATCGCCTTTGATGCTTATTTTTTCGTTAATTATGGCGTTTAGTATTAATAAAGAAGTATCTCTTGTATTTTTATGTACTATTCCTGTTTTAGCAATTGGCTTATTCTTTATAATGACCCATGCACATCCTATTTTTGAAAGAGTATTTAAAACATATGATAAACTAAATAATGTAGTTGAAGAAAATTTAAGGGGAATACGTGTTGTAAAATCATATGTAAGAGAAGATTTTGAAATAAACAAATTTAATGATGTGTCGGGAAATATATATAAAGATTTTGTAAAAGCTGAAAAATTACTTGCATTAAATACCCCTCTTATGCAATTTGTAATGTATTCGAGTATGTTGCTTATTTCGTGGGTTGGTGCTAAGTTAATTGTTGGCTCTTCGATGACGACCGGTGATTTAATGGGACTTATTACATATGCTATGCAAATTTTAAGCAGTTTAATGATGTTCTCTATGGTTCTTGTTATGATAGTTATTTCCAAGGCGTCTGCTGAGAGAATTGTTGAGATACTTGATGAAAAGAGTGATATTTCCAGCCCTGAAAATGCTGTAAAGAATGTAGAAGACGGTTCTGTTGTATTTAAGAATGTAAGTTTTGGATATTCGGATAAAAAGAAAAAATTATGTTTAACGGATATTAATTTAGAAATAAAATCCGGAGAAACTATTGGAATAATCGGTGGTACAGGTTCTTCTAAGACTACTTTTGTTCAGTTAATTCCAAGGCTTTATGATGCGACTAAAGGTGAAGTTTTGGTTGGTGGTGTAGATGTTCGAAAATACGATTTGGACGTTTTAAGAAACTCAGTTGCTATGGTACTTCAAAAAAATGTGTTGTTTTCCGGAACGATTAAGGAAAACTTAAGATGGGGAAATGAAAATGCGAGTGATGATGAATTAATTAGAGCTTGTAAATTAGCTCAAGCTGACGATTTTATTCAATCATTCCCGGAAAAGTATGATACATATATAGAACAGGGTGGAAGTAATGTTTCAGGTGGTCAAAAGCAAAGATTATGTATTGCAAGAGCTTTACTTAAGAAACCTAAAATTCTTATTTTAGATGACTCGACAAGTGCTGTTGATACAAAGACAGATGCTCTTATAAGAAAAGCCTTTGCCGAAGAAATTCCAAACACAACGAAATTTATTATTGCACAGCGTATTTCGTCTATTTCAGATGCTGATAAAATTATCGTTTTAGATGATGGAAAAATTGTTGCTTTTGGAACTCATGATGAATTATTAGATACTTGTGACATTTATAAAGAAGTTTATACTTCTCAAAATAAAGGGGGCGTTAATAATGAAACCGGTAAGAAATAGAGGTCCTGTTGGATTTGATAAAAATGTGAAAATAAATAAAAAAACTGTAAAAAGATTACTTGGCTATTTATTTACGCCGTATAAGTTTCAAATAATAACAGTTCTTATTTGCTTAGTAGTAAGCTCAATAACAGGTGTTGTAGGCTCGTTATTTTTAAGGACTTTAATTGATGAATATATTGAACCGCTTTTACTTGAGTCAGCTCCTGTATTTTCGGGCTTACTAAAGGCGATAACTGTAATGGGTGTAATTTATTTAATAGGAATTATTTCGACATTAATTTATACCAGAGTTATGGCGGTTGTTTCACAAAAAGTTTTGAAACAAATTAGAGATGAAATGTTTTCTCATATGCAAAAATTGCCTATAAAGTACTTTGATACGCATTCTCACGGAGATGTTATGAGCATTTATACAAATGACACGGATACACTTCGTCAAATGATTTCTCAAAGCATTCCGCAAGTTTTTTCGTCAATTATTACTATTACATCAGTATTTATCGCGATGTTATCTATTAGCGTATGGTTAACGCTTATAGTTGTTGCTACTGTATTTATAATGTTTACGGTGACTGCTAAAATCGGCGGTAAATCTGCAAAATATTTTGCTAAACAACAAGAATCCTTAGGCGATGTAAACGGCTATATTGAAGAGATGATAAATGGTCAAAAAGTTGTAAAAGTATTTTGTTACGAAGATAAAGCTAAAGACGCTTTTGATAAACGTAATAACGAACTAAGAGATAATGCTTTTAGAGCTAATAAATATGCTAATATTCTTATGCCTATAATGGCGAACATCGGGAATTTACAATTTGTTTTAATTGCTACTGCCGGTGGGACGCTAGCTATTAATGGAGTTGGAGCTTTAACGCTTGGTGGAATTGCGTCTTTCTTAAATTTAAGCAAGAGTTTTAATATGCCAATAGCTCAAGTTTCACAACAAATTAACTATTTTGCAATGGCGTTGGCAGGTGCTGAGAGAATATTTAATTTACTTGATGAAGAAGTTGAAGTAGATAACGGATACGTTACTTTAGTTAATGCAAAATATAAGAATAATAAATTAGTTGAGTCTAAAAAATATACGGGAATTTGGGCTTGGAAACATCCTCATGAAACAGGAAAAACGACTTATACTGAGTTAAAAGGTGATGTTAGATTTTTCGATGTAGACTTTGGCTATAATCCGGAGAAAATTGTTTTACACGATGTTACTTTGTATGCTGAACCTGCTCAGAAAGTTGCGTTTGTTGGAGCTACCGGTGCCGGTAAAACTACTATAACTAACTTAATTAACAGATTTTATGATTTGGCTGACGGAAAGATAAGATATGATGGAATAAACATAAATAAAATTAAGAAAGCCGACTTAAGACGGTCTTTAGGAATTGTTTTGCAAGATACACATCTTTTTACCGGTACAATTAAGGAAAATATAAAATACGGAAAACTTAATGCGACGGATAAAGAAGTTTATGAAGCTGCTAAATTAGCAAACGCTGATGGCTTTATAAGAAGATTACCTAATGGATATGATACTGTAATTACCGGAGACGGCGGAAGTCTTTCTCAAGGTCAAAGACAGCTTATCGCAATTGCTCGTGCTGCTATTGCTAATCCTCCGGTTATGATTTTGGATGAAGCAACATCAAGTATAGATACAAGAACAGAAGCTATTGTTCAAAAGGGTATGGACTCCTTAATGCACGGCAGAACTGTTTTTGTTATTGCTCACCGTTTGTCTACTATTCAAAATTCAGATGTTATTATGGTTTTAGAACAAGGAAGAATTATTGAAAGAGGAGACCACGATAAGTTGATTGAAGAAAAAGGAAAGTATTATCAATTATATACCGGTGCATTTGAATTGGAATAAATTTTAAATAAAAAGAGGCTGTAAAAATACTCATAAAATTCATAACGTATTGTACTGTACCTCGCTCACCAAAAATATTTTTT
>CAYYWT010000053.1:0-5590 GCA_964475435.1 uncultured Eubacteriales bacterium | reverse complement strand
TTTTAAATAAATATTAAAAATAAATTCAGTAGAAGGAGGAAAATATGGACTATCAAAATTTGTTTAATGAACAATATATTAACCAACAACATTATAAAGAAATAAAAAGCAAACAATTTCCTTTAGAACAACAGCAGGAAATTTGTAAAATGCTAAAAGCTCTTGATGATTTTATAGAATCAGCTAGTAAAAT
This sequence comes from uncultured Eubacteriales bacterium, assembly GCA_964475435.1. Lineage (GTDB taxonomy): Bacteria > Bacillota > Clostridia > TANB77 > RGIG9151 > RGIG9151. The sequence goes on along the minus strand of CAYYWT010000053.1, from coordinate 5,397 downwards.
AGCACCACAATATCAACAACAAGCATTTGACGCTTGTATAAGTGTAATATGTAAAAGAGTATATGAAAATAATTTACAAAAGAAATAAATAAGAAGAATTGTGGTTACAGAAATCTTTAATTTTTTAATAATGAGAAAAATTTGAATAAAAATTAACTAAATTAGAAAATGAAAGGAAAAATATGTTTTCAAATAGAGAGATAGCAATAATAATATGGATAAATTTGTTTTTATTATATTGTTTGTCTCAAACACGTGTATTAAATCGCTTGGGGAAAAGTTGGGGAAAAACTTCTCAAAAAAGCACCAAAAATACACAAATGTTTGAAAACTCATTCCCCCAATTTTTATTGACAAATCAGCTAAAATCCTTGATTTCACTAAATTACAAAAGCCTGTCAACCCATTCTCATAACCCGAAGGTCGATGGTTCGAGTCCATCTCCCGCAACCAAACTCGAATGCTTACAGTTTCAATGGCTGTAGGTATTTTTTTATGCCTTGGAATTGGTTGCAATAATGCTTAAAAACGGCACTATTATGTCAAATTGGGTAAAATAAATACCTCAAATACCAGAAATTCTAATAAAAAATTTACTATAAATTTTTTTAAATCTTCATGTAAAAAACTTTTGGGAAAGAGATTTATAATCTCAAAGTTTTTTACTTTTTAATTTAATAGGAAAGTGCTACTTTTTAGACCTAAAAAAGGGCGCAAAAAATAAAGGTATATAAGAAAATAAAAAATTATTCGTTTAAGAAATAATCCATATCTAAAATATCATCATCACTCATTCTTTGAATTTCCTCAGCAGTAAAGCCAATAGGAACATCTTTAATGTATTTTTGTCTTAAAGCATCAACATTTTCATTAGCCATAAAATCACCTCAAGAAAATAATACAACTAAGGAGGAGAATGTGCAATAGGCTTAATACCACAAAGTTCAATAAAAATCATTTTGTGACCGCAAGAACAAACGCAAGGATTATAGCCGAAAGATAATTCAATACGTTCTTCCCAGTGAGCAAGCATTTTACGAACTTTAATAGCAGTATCGCTGAGCTTTTTAATGAGTTTAGAATGATGAATAGATTTTTTAGCATAGATACCGTAATAACGGAGCATTTTAAAATTTTTGTCAGGGATGTGGATAATAAGACGTTTAATAAAATCAAAAACAGATAAAGTTTCAATAACTTTTTGGTTATCTTCGTGACGTTGGTACCAAAAGGTAACAGAATTACCATCATAATTAAGAATACGAGACTGAGCCATAACGGGACGACCGATGTAACGAATGATGTAATTAACAACATCATATTTAGAAGAAAGAATAGGTTTAGCGTAAACATAAAAGCCATCAGGAGTATTGGAATAAATTTTGTTTTTGAACTTTCTAAAGAATGCTTTGCCAAAATAAGATTCAAGTAAAGATAATAAGCAAGTTTGCCATTTCTTTCTAAGCATAATGTAAGGGAAATAATTAAACATTCGCCAAACAACAGAATTACCGGAAGCCCCTTCAGTAATAAGCATATGGATATGAGGGTTCCATTTAAGGTCACGCCCAAAAGTATGAAGAGCAGCAATAATGCCAGGTTTAAAATTTTGAGATTTATTAAGAGAATAAAACCACTCCAAAACAGTACGAGAGGCAGCAGCAAAAAGAAGATTAAGAAGGGAACGTTTTTTCCTAAAAAATATACGTAATTCTTCAGGGATAGTAAAAACGATATGCCTGTGGTTGCAATTGATGAGTTTAGCAGCAATAGCATCAGCTCTATCTTTTTGGTATTTAATACCGCAACAATTGCAAAATCTAGACTTACAAGTAAAAGGAACGTGCATAAATTTATTACAATGTTCACAAAAATAAAGAGCATAACCCAAATCAGGATTTTGACAGTTAATCATTTTATGAACTTCATTAGAAACAACTTGACGGACAGAAAAGAGATTTTGGAAGTCATCCCAATGGTCAACAAAAATTTGTTTAATGGTATACTTAGACACAGGCTTCACCCAAAAATAATATACAAAAAAATAGGCAAAAATGCAATAAAAGAGGCTAAAATTAAATAGCCTCTTTAGAGCGTGGACTTTAGTCCACCTTTTTTATGCCTTGAAATTGGTTGCGATAATGTTTGAAAACGATTTTTTATGTCAAATCAATAAATTCCTTAAATATCAATATAAATTAAAAAAACTAAAGTTTTTTACTTTTTAATATCGTGAAAATTAGAAAAAGTTCAAATTAAGACCTTACTGGGAATAATAAGTTTTCTAGAACATATCCAGCTTTTCTATTATGAAAAAGTATTAAATGATTTATTAATTTTAAAATGTGAAAGCTGATTTCCCGTCAGCCTCTTTTGTTTTCACCAAAAGTATGATAAAATACAGGCGGAGATGATATTGCTATGGAAATTTATTTAGATAATGCGTCTACAACTCGGTTGCTTCCTCAGGTTATAGACGAAGTTAAATACACAATGGAAAATATTTATGGAAATCCTTCTTCACTTCATTCAATTGGACTTGAAGCTGAAAAAGTTGTAAAAAGTGCTAGAGAGATTGTTGCTCGTTCTTTGGGGGTTAATACGAACGAAGTGTATTTTACTTCTGGGGCTACAGAGTCGGATAATACTGCGATTTTTGGCTCGGTTTATGCTAATTCCCGTAAAGGAAATCATATTATTACTTCTAAAATTGAACATCCGGCGGTTTTGATGTGCTTTGAAAAACTTGAAAAAGAAGGATTTAATGTTACTTATCTTGATGTTGATAAAAATGGAATTATAGATATGGAACAATTAAAAAGAACTGTTAACGATAAAACTATTTTTGTTAGCATTATGACTGTTAATAACGAATTAGGGAGCATACAGCCTATTTTTGAAATCGCAAAACTTAAGAGAAAATACAATTTTATTTTGCATACAGATGCGGTTCAAGCATATACAAAATTACCTTATAATAAGTTTAATATGGCGGATTTGATTAGTATAAGCGGCCATAAAGTTCATGCATTAAAGGGAATAGGAGCGTTAGTTGTAAAAAAAGGTACTAAAATTAATCCATATATGTTAGGTGGTGGACACGAAAATGGTTTCAGGAGTGGAACTGAGAATGTTGTTGGGATTGCATCACTTGCTAAAGCTGTTCAAAATTCTGGAGATTATGAAAAAGTAAGAAAGCTAAAAGAATTGTTGAAAGATGGAGTTAGTGAAATCCCTTGCGCCAAAGTAAATTGCTATAATGATGGAAATTCCGCACCGCATATTTTAAGTGTATCTTTTAGTGGGAAACGAGGAGAGGTTATTATGCATGCGCTTGAAGAAAAGGAGATTTATGTTTCAACAGGTTCTGCATGTCATTCTAACCGCTTTGGCGAAAGTCATGTACTGTCTGCTATTGGACTTAACAAAGAAGAAATTGGAGGAACAATACGTTTTAGTTTAAATGAATTTAATACAGAAGAAGAAATAAATTATTGTGTTACGGAATTAAAGAAAATTGTGACTAAACTGTAAAAAACAGGCTGAAACCTATTAAAAAAGAAAATATTGACAAGCAATGAAAACTGTGGTAGACTAATACAGTGTATGAGTTTATGTGCAGACATACGTAAACAGTTCTTCATTTCGCAAGAGCAGGAATCCTGCTGCCAAATGGTAGACATTTGATATTGCACTTAGAAGGAATGATTCTATATTGTTTATTGTTAGTTTTGCTAAGAAATAAATAATTATTTAAGGAACAAGGGGTAACTTTGCTCCTTATTGTGTTGTAATAAGGTTATAGACTAAATTCCTGATAATATAACTAAAGATAATATAATAAAGTAGTATTTAAAATTTATAGGAGGGGTAAAAAAATGCATGAAATTAAACTGGGTAAAAACAAGAGAATGTCTTTTTCGAGAATTCCTGAAAAATTAGAGTTACCTAATTTGATTGAAGTACAAAAAGATTCGTACGAGTGGTTTGTACGAGAAGGACTTAGAGAAGTATTTAGAGATATTTCGCCGATTACTGATTATACCGGAGGATTAATCTTAGAATTTTTAGATTATTCTCTAAAGGATGATCCGAAGTATACTATTGCGGAATGTAAGGAAAGAGACGCTACATATGCTGCTCCTCTTAGAGTTAAGATTAGACTTATTAATAAGGAAACCGGAGAAGTTAAAGAGCAAGAAATCTTTATGGGAGATTTCCCGCTTATGACTGATAGCGGAACATTTATAATAAACGGAGCTGAGCGTGTTGTTGTAAGCCAATTAGTTCGTTCTCCTGGTGTTTACTATGGAATGAAGTACGATAAATTCGGTAAAAAATTATTTGATACTACTGTAATTCCTAACCGTGGTGCTTGGATTGAATATGAAACTGATTCTCAAGATATTTTCTATGCGAAGATTGATAGGACAAGAAAAATCCCGGTTACTAGTTTATTAAGGGCTTTAGGTGTTGTAACAGATGCTGAAATGCTTGAACTTTTCGATAATGATGAGAAGATTTTAGCTACATTACAAAAAGACCCTGTAAAGACTCAAGATGAAGCTTTGATCGAGCTATATAAGAGACTTCGCCCGGGAGATTTACCAACAGTAGATAGTGCGAGAAATTTACTTGAAGCTATGTTCTTTGACCCAAGACGTTACGAGATGGCTAGAGTCGGTAGATACAAGTACAATAAGAAATTAGCTCTTGCTACTAGAATTATGAAACATACTGCTGCTGAAGATATTAAAAACGATGAGCAAGTATTCGTAAAAGCCGGAGAAGTTATTAACAGAGAAACTGCTTTCGAGATTCAAAATGCCGGAATTAATGTTGTATATCTTGATGTTGAAGGTAAGAAAGTTAAAGTTATCGGTAATAATACCGTTGATATTTCTAAATATGTAGATATAGATTTAAGTGAATTAGGAGTTAAGGGATATGTTAACTATTCTATTTTAATGAATATTTTAGCTAATAATCCTAAGCAAGAAGATTTAATTGAAGCTATTAAAGAAAACAGAACTGCTTTATCTGCTCCTACAATTACAATGGATGATATTATCGCTACGATCAGCTATTGCTTAAATCTTGAATATGGTTTAGGAAATACTGACGATATTGACCATTTAGGAAACAGAAGAATAAGAGCTGTTGGTGAGTTACTTCAAAATCAATTCAGAATTGGTTTATCCAGAATGGAAAGAGTTATTCGTGAGAGAATGACTATTCAAGATATGGATATTGTAACTCCTCAAGCGTTAGTTAATATAAGACCGGTTTCGGCGGCTATTAAAGAATTCTTCGGAAGTTCTCAATTATCACAATTTATGGACCAGAATAACCCTCTTGCTGAGCTTACTCATAAGAGAAGACTTAGTGCGTTGGGAC
>CAYYWT010000052.1:4280-6003 GCA_964475435.1 uncultured Eubacteriales bacterium | reverse complement strand
CTCGCTCTTTAAACTAATGATATTATCTTTTTAAAACAAGTAGACTGAATAGTAATGTGAAATTAATAAAGCAATATACTGTACCTTACGAAACAAAAATTGCTTTTTTGTCCCTCTATGTAAATCATATTTTAAAGGTGCCCAGGATGTGAGCGTAAGCTCCGTTCCGTACTTTAAATTAGCACTACACTTTCCACAAAAAATATTTTTGGTGAGCGAGGTATAGTATATTGCTTTATATTAACGGGCAAACAAATTTTTTTACATTTTTATAATAGAGTAACATATTCCTTCGTTTTTGTATACTATATATTGTAAGTAGTAGACTTACAGGGAGGGAAATGTTATGTGTGAGTGTAGATGCGGAAGGTGTATACTTCCTTTGATTATAGGTATAATTTTTGGAATTATTACTGCTGTTTTAGTAAATAATGGTGTTATTATTAATTTCTTGCCGATAACGTGGGCTGCTTTTGGTATTGGATTACTTGCTATTGTTTTGTTAATTTTAATTGCATTATTTTCGGAAGATGATATTGATGAATGCGTTTGCGATAATGGGAAGTGTTTGGCGATAGGTTCGATTGGAACGGTATTACTTGCGGTTATAATTCTTGCTGTGTTTACTGTTACTGCTGAAACGGCATCGGTTGTTTTGTTTGGAATTTTGGGATTTTTCTTTATATTTACTTTAACTAGTTTATTACAATTGATTTTGTGTTTAGTTGATGCTGATTGTTGTAATGTAGAGTAAGAGAAAAGACTACGTGGGTAACTACGTAGTCTTTTTTAAGCATTATACATTTCTATACTTTTTAAAATTATATCAGCGAGTGAAACACACGCATTACGTTCAAAATTATCGTATTCTTCGTTTGGTTTTCCGTCGGCTAAGTCAGAAATTATGCGGATAATTACGAATGGAACATTATTTATAGAAGAGGCTTGAGCAATAGCGGCACCTTCCATTTCAGTAGCGGTGGCGTTGAACTGTTTTGCTAAGTATTTTCGAGTTGATGCATCGCTTATAAATTTATCTCCGGAAGCGATTATTCCTGTTTTTATTTTTGAACTTGGTAAAATTGAATTAGCACTTTCCAAAATTAAATTTTTCAAACTTTCGTCGGCGTGAAATAAAGTCGGTTTGTCGCTATTATGACCGGTACACATATATCCGGGGGCATATCCGAAAGCGGTTACGTCGAAGTCATGTTGGAGAGCATCAGTTGATAAAACAATATCTCCGATAGTTAAATTTTCAGAAACTCCGCCGGCAATTCCGGTATTTATAATGGCAGATACGTTAAAATAGTCTACCATAGCTTGGACACATAGAGCAGCCCGTACTTTACCTATTCCACATTTTGCGATTACTACCGGTTTATCGTTTATTTTCCCGGAATAAAATATTGATTCTCCAATTTGTTTGATGCTTTCTTCTTGAAGCGATTTTTTTATTAATTCTATTTCTACGTCCATTGCACCTATAATTCCTAAAGTTTTCATTTAATTTCCTCCGTTTCAATTCTTAGTTAGCATACTATATTTTTCCACTTTTTGCAATGAAAAATAATAAAATAGAGTTGCAGGAAATAAATAAATCATATAAAATAATGGAGTACGATTTACGTATAATAACTGAGAGGAGAATATGATTATGGAATTAAAGGGAAGTAAAACAGAAGCGAATTTAATGGCTGCGTTTGCAGGAGAAAGCCAGGCT
>CAYYWT010000052.1:0-4270 GCA_964475435.1 uncultured Eubacteriales bacterium | reverse complement strand
AATAAATATACTTATTTCGCATCAAAGGCTAGAAAAGAAGGATTTAATCAAATTGCTGATATATTTGAAGAAACTGCCGGAAATGAAAAGGAACACGCTAAAATGTGGTTTAAGCTTTTAAATGGCGGAGATATTCCTACAACTGAGGAAAATTTACTTGCAGCGGCTGAAGGCGAAAATTACGAATGGACGGATATGTATGCTGAATTTGCAAAAACAGCTAAAGAAGAAGGCTTTACAAGAATTGCTTATTTGTTCGAAGCTGTTGGAAAGATAGAACACGAAGAAAGATATAGAGCTTTGCTTGAAAATGTTAAAGCCGGAAAGGTATTTAATAAAGAGGGAAAAGTAGCTTGGATTTGCCAAAATTGCGGACATATCCATTTTGGAGAATCAGCTCCGGAAGTATGCCCTGTTTGTTCTCATCCGAAAGCGTTCTTTGAAGTAAAAGCTACAAATTATTAATTAGTTAGAAAATTTTTTAGAGGTTGTAAAAAAACTCGCGAAATTTATGAATGAGTTTTTTACAATCTCTTTTTTCCTTTGGAAAAATTAAACTGTTACAATTACATTAAATATTTTATTTCCATATTCTATCCATTGAAAAAAGGCTGAATTTAGAATAAAATACAGGTATAGATTTAGTATTTTTGGAGGATTATATGAAACACATTTTAGGATATGCTAGGAAGGCTATTAATGATTTTGAAATGATAGAAGAAGGAGATAGAGTTGCTGTTGGTTTATCCGGAGGAAAGGATAGTATTTTAACTTTAATTACTTTAGCTAAATTAAAAGATTTCTATCCGAAAAAGTTTGAAGTAATTGCTATTACTTTAGATATGGGGAATGAAGGATTTGACGTAACTCCGCTTAAAAAAATTTGCGAGGAATATGGAGTAGAGTACATAGTAGAGAAAACGCATATTAAAGAAATCGTATTTGATATAAGAAATGAAAAAAATCCCTGTTCGCTTTGTGCTAATTTACGTAGAGGAATTTTATATGATACAGCGAAGAAATACGGTTGTAATAAAGTAGCTTTGGGCCATCATATGGATGATGTAATGGAAACTTTTATGATGAGTTTGATTTATGAAGGAAGAGTTCATACTTTTTTACCTGTTACATATTTAAGCCGTAAAGATTTATACGTTATACGTCCTATGATTTATACGCCGGAGAGCGAAATAAGACATTTAGTAAAAAAATACGGAATTGAAATTGTGAAAAATAATTGCCCTGCTAATGGAGAGACTAAGCGACAATATGCAAAGGAGCTTATAGCGGGAATTTCTAAGGAAAATAAAGGTGTTCGCGAAAGCATATTTGGTGCTATTATGCGGAGCGAAGAATGGAGAAACCTAAAAAAATAATGGAGGTTACTAATGAAAAAATTTGTATTGAGTGCTTTAATTAGCGGATTAATAATTGTTAACAGTTCATTTGCTTATACGAAAATTTATGATATGAAGTCGGAGGAAAAGCCGATATCCAGCGGAGTTGTTTATAAGAATTTAAAAAGGCTTACTACTACGGGTTGGCTTAATATAAATATTTTGAAGGTGGATTTAACAGATAAGTACGCTAAAGTTGGTATGATGACGGCTAAAGATGGATTATATAATTTAAAAACAGTAAAAGATCAAGCGAATGAGAATAATGCGGTTGCTGCTATTAATGCGGATTTTTTTAGCTGGGACGGTAGCGGATATGGTTATCCTATCGGTTTTACTCAAAAGGACGGAGTTATTACGAGCAGTGCTTATTATAAAAATGTTACAGAGGATACGATGGCTACTTTTTTACTTGATTCTGAAAATTCGCCGTTATATAAATATATGAAAATGGAGTCCGTTAAAATTTCTAATAGTTCCGGTGAAAGTATTGATATCGCTGAGATAAATAAGATTTCTAGCGACTATTTAACTCCTGTTATTTTTACTCCTGAGTTTAACGAGACTTCTCCCGGTAATTCTAAATTATGGGATATGGTCGAATTTGTTGTTGAGGATGGTAAATTGAAGGAAGTAAGAGATTGTTTAGAAGGAGCTACAATACCTGAAAATGGGTATGTTATTTGCGCGAGACTTGATAATGCTTATAAAATAAGATGTATGTTTAATATTGGAGATAAAGTTAATTTAGATATAAAAACGAATGTGGATTTGGATAAAATGGTTACTGCTATAAGTGGCGGAGGAATGTTAGTTGAAAGTGGTAAAGTTAATACTGAATTTACTCATAATATATCAGGGTATCAACCTAGAACTGCGATAGGTACAAGCCAAGACGGAAAAACTCTATATATGGTAACTGTTGACGGAAGAGGAATAAGTAAAGGTGCGACTCAAGTTGAGCTTGCATATTTAATGTATGAGATTGGCTGTTATAATGCTATTAACTTAGATGGCGGAGGCTCTACTGCTATGGTTGGGCGACTTCCTGGTACTAATTATTTATCTACTCTAAACGTTGTAACTGAGAATAGAAAGGTAGTAGATGTTTTAGGAATTACTTCAACAGCTCCTAAAGGAGATTTAGATGAATTAATTATTACTGCTGATAGTGATACAGTTTTTAGAGATTATACCGTTAATCTTACTGTTACCGGTTATGATGAGTATATTAATCCGGTAGAAATATCTCAAAAAGATATAAAATGGAAGGTAGAGGGCGTAAAAGGCACGGTTAAAGACAATGTATTTACGCCTACAACTGATGGAATTGCTAAGCTTACAGCGACATATAAAGGAGTAAGCAGTACGATAGAAATAAGAGTTTTAGGAGACATTGCCGAAATTGTTACGGATAGTCGTGAGATAACGCTAGCTCAAGGACAAGATTATAAAATTCCTATTACAGTAAAAGATGTTGAAGGATATACGTCGATGTATAATGCGACTGATTTAACCTTTATGACCTCAAATGATAATTGCATGGTAGATGAAAATGGCGTGATAAAGGCGGATAAATGTGGTTCAACGCTTGTGACTATACTGGCGGGAAAGACTGCGAAAGGTTTTATAAAGGTAAATATTACCGGTTCATACGACGAAATTTTGAGTGATTTTGAGAAACTGAATGTTACGTTTAGAGGTTATCCTACTGATGATGTAGAAGGAAAAGTAAAGCTTGCGTCTAAGAGTTATGAAGGCAATAAATCATTGCAATTATCTTATGATTTTACTCAAACTGATGCTACGCGTGGAGCATATGCGATGTTTGATGAACCGATTTCGATTAGTGAAGATGCGGTGAAGATTGGAGTTTGGGCGTATTCTAAAAAGGCTCAAAACGATGTAATGTTAAAAGTTCAGCTTGAAGATGCTAATGGCGATACTAAGTTGCTTGTGTTGTCTGAAGAATTGAAAAAGGATTGGAATGAATATGAATTAGAGTTGAGCAGTGTTAAGTTACCTGCGAAGCTTGAAAGAATTTATGTTGCTCAAGTTGCCGATAAAAAAGGCGTGGATAGTAGTATATATTTGGATAAATTGTATGTTAGCCTTAAGGCGGATGCGGGTAGTAGTAATATAATTTTGCCGAATAATACGAAACCGACTGATTTAACTAATACTGAAACTGAATTGGAGGCTGACGGATTTAGGTTTATGTTTTGCGGAAACGCGTATAATTCTGGTTCATTATATGATTTAATTAGGCTTGAAAGATTAAATGATAAGGCGAGAGAGGTTGAGTTCGCTATATTGGGGAGTGGCGAGCTTGAAAATGTGGAGGAGCAAATTGTTATAAATGGTAAGTATTCTTTTTATGAAAAGGATAAATTGGCTGTTGTTAAGCTTGCAAATAATGGAAAAGGGTTACTAGCTACTTATACGGAGCAATGGAACTGGCTTGTTACTAAGCTGTCGGAAACTAAGGCTAAAAATTTAATTGTTGTTATGCCGGATGAGGTTGAGAGCAGTTTTAGTGATGTTCAGGAAAAGAAGTTGTTTAAGGAAGTTCTTGAAGAATATGAGGAAAAGAATGGAGCTACGGTTACTTTTTTGGTACTGGGCGAGGAATCGACTTTTTCGATGTATGAGGGGACAAAGACGATTTTTGCGGGTACTAAAAAATATGATAGCGTGAGAAGCAATGTTTACGGGGATAATTATGTGTTGTTTACCGTAAATGTGGAAAAACTTACTTATGAGATATTAAATGTTTTCGAGTAAAAAAGGTAAATTATAGGCAATTGTACGTTACTGTTCAGACTTAATTACTTATCAAAAGATAATATCATTAGTTTTCCCGCTCAAACACG
>CAYYWT010000051.1:0-6008 GCA_964475435.1 uncultured Eubacteriales bacterium | reverse complement strand
GGAATAAGATTGAAGAAAAAATCGCTTTTGCCGTATGGCAAAGGCGATTTTTAAATGATTGTTTTTCAGCATTTCCCTTTTGATGGGCAAAATTCCCCTACACAACATTCATCACATTTTGGTTTCCTGGAAGTACATTGTGCCCGTCCATGGTAAACGAATAAATGATTCATTTTATACCAACTTTCTCTTGGAATTAATTTTAATAAATCTTGTTCAATTTTTAACGGTTCGATTTTGTCACTTAACCCCAAGCGATTTGAGATCCTTTTTGCGTGAGTATCTACTGCAATTCCTTCACAAATTCCGAATGCATTTAGCATTACGACATTGGCTGTTTTTCGTCCGACACCCGGAAGAGAAGTTAATTCTTCCATGGTTTTAGGTACTTCTCCGTTATAATCTTCATAAATTACTTTGCAAGCAGCTTTTATATTTTTTGCTTTATTATGGTAAAATCCACTGGACTTTATTAATTCTTCTAATCTTTTAATATCACAATTGGCAAAATCTTTTGCTGTTTTTAATTCTGAAAAAAGACGAGGCGTTATTTTATTTATCATTGCATCTGTTGATTGAGCGGATAAAATAACCGCAATTAAAAGTTCTAATGGTGTATCGTAGTCTAAACTACATTTAGCATCAGAATATTTTTCGACTAAAGCGTCAATAATTTTATTAATATTTTTTTCTTGCATAATACCACCTCTATTCACAAAATTCGTTTACAACGAATAATATATTTTAGCACATATTTTTATATTAGAAAAGAGGTATCGTAAATGTTTTATAATCGGCGAGGTGTAGAGAAATCTTGTGGTTTTGCACTACTTTTTATAGGGATTGGAATGTTACTTTCCACGCTACTTACTTGGGGCTGGTTTATGCTGATTATAGCAGTTGTACTTATAATTATAGGAACATATCTGGCTTGCTTGTGTTAAATATGTGAAAAAGTGGGTAAAATGGAGGTGACCATATGAAAGTTGTTGTTGTTAAAATGCCCGGACTTTTTGGTAAATTTCTAAAAATGCTATTTAGAATTAAGGATTAAATTTCGATATATAAATTGAAGTATTTTAAAAGACAAATTTACGTTGTAAATTTGATGAGGTGAAAATTATGACTTTAACAAATGAAGAATTTTTGAGTTTTGATGATGGAGTAGCAAGGGAATGGCTATGCACAAATGGAATTGGAGGTTTTGCCGGAAGTACTGTAATAAATAGTAATTCAAGGCGTTACCATGGATTACTTATTGCGGCTTTAAATCCGCCGACCGGAAGACATTTAGTCGTATCCGGTTTACACGAAATAGTTGAAACTAAGAAGGAAACATCATATTTATCTAGTTTTGAATGTGGAGATAATTATTATACAAAAGGATATAATCATATTACATATTTTAATAATGATGTTATTCCTACATGGATTTATAGAACTAATTCGCTTGAGTTTACTAAGGAAATTTGGATGGTAAGAGGTCAAAACACGACTATTGTAAGGTACCATATAAAAAATTATGGTGAAAATAGTAAGATTACGCTTTATCCTTTAGTAAACTTTAGGGACTACCACGGAGAAAGAACTAATTTTGACAGTTTTGAAGTTTTTCTCCATGAAAATTGTACAGAAGTAAGGTTTGATCGAAATAGTTCGGTAAAGCTAAAAATGTGGTCAAATGAGGCTGAGTTTTATCCTAAAAAAGATATGTTTTATAATATGTCGTATAGAAAAGAAAGAGAACGTGGATTAACTGATAGAGAAAATCAATATATGCCAGGATTTTTTGAAGTTACTTTGGAGCCTAATGAAGAAAAAAGGGTAGATGTTGTATTTTCGGTTGAAGATGATATTAATATTGATATTAATAAATCTTATGAAGAGGCAATAAAACGAGGCGATAAGCTTGTTAAAAAAGCTGGTTATACGGATAAATTGGTTTGCGAGCTTGTAAAGGCTGCTGATGACTTTATTGTTAAAAGGAATTCAACTAACGGGAAAACGATTATTGCAGGATACCCTTGGTTTACAGATTGGGGAAGAGATACATTAATTGCATTTACCGGTTTAACTTTAGTTACTAAGCGATTTGATGATGCTAAGAGCATATTAAAGACTTTTGCAAAGTATATAAAAGGTGGATTATTACCGAATGTTTTCCCTGATTTCGGAGAACAACCCGGATACAATACAGTAGATGCGTCATTGTGGTTTTTTGAGGCTGTATATAATTATTATAAATATACAAAAGATGAAAAGTTTGTATGTGAATTATATCCTAAGTTAGAAGAGATTTTTAGAAGATATTGCGAAAGTGAAGAAGAGATAAAAACAAAAGAAACTGAAATTGTTTACAGCTGTTCGGATAATTTAATTTATCAAGGTAATGAACATACTCAACTTACGTGGATGGATGCTAAAGTTGGCGATTACGTTGTAACTCCGCGTTTTGGTAAAGCGGTTGAAATTAATGCTTTATGGTATAATGCGGTTATGATTATGTCGGAACTTAGTCGTAAATTTAAGAAAGAAGATAAATATTTAGCTTTGGCTAAAAAAATAAAAAAGAGCTTTATGGATACTTTTTGGTATGAAAAAGGTGGCTATTTGTACGATGTTGTAAATGAGAAAGGACCTGATACGAGTATTCGTCCTAATCAGATTTTTGCATTATCTCTTAATTTCCCTGTTTTAACAGGAGTAAAGGCGAAAAAAGTGCTTATGAATGTAGCTGAGAATTTATATACACCGGTTGGATTACGTACGCTAGCTCCTACTGACGAAAGATATAGACCTATTTATTTAGGGGATATATGGCAAAGAGACACAGCATATCATCAAGGAACTGTTTGGACTTGGCCGCTTGGGGGATTTATTACTGCCGGAAAGAGGCTAAAGATTAAGGATAAGAGATTTATAGAAAAAACTATTGTAGAGAATATAAGATATACGTTAAATGAAGAAACAATAGGTCAAATAAATGAAATTTTTGATGCGGAACCGCCATTTACTCCAAGAGGTTGTTTTGCGCAAGCTTGGAGCGTAGGAGAGTTATTAAGAGCTATTGTTGAAGATTCGTAGGAGGATTTATGATTATTTTTGGAATTGATCCCGGTTTTGCTATAACAGGGTATGGAGTAGTAGAGAAGTTAGGCAATAAGTATAAAGTTTTAGACTATGGAGTTATAACGACTAAGGCCGGACTTGACTTATCTGTCAGATTGAATATAATGTATGAGGAGATTGTACGTAAATTTAACCAGTACAATCCGGATTATGTTGCGATGGAAGAATTATTTTTCTGTAAAAATATAACTACTGGAATTGCCGTTGCACACGGAAGAGGTGTACTGTTACTCGCAATTGCTCAGATGGGTAAGCCTTTTTATGAGTATACGCCTTTACAAATTAAGCAAGCTATAACAGGATACGGGAAAGCTGATAAAAAGCAAATGCAAAAAATGGTTCAAGTATTATTGAATTTGGATTCAATTCCTAAGCCTGACGATGCAGCCGATGCCCTAGCAGTGGCGCTTTGTTGCGGAAATAGCGAGCGGTTAAAATAAGGAGGATAAAATGGGTAGATTATTTGGTACTGACGGAGTTAGAGGAGTGGCAAATGTTGAACTTACTACTGATTTAGCATATAAAATCGGTAAAGCCGGAGCGTGTGTTTTGGCGGGAGAATTAAAGCATAAACCTGTTATTATTATTGGTAAAGATACAAGGTTATCAGGAGATATGCTAGAGTCTGCATTAGTTGCCGGAATTTGTTCAGTGGGAGCCGATGTAATTCGTGCAGGAGTTATTCCTACTCCTGGGGTTGCATATTTAACGAGATTATATAAATGTGATGCCGGAGTTGTTATTTCCGCATCTCATAATTCTTTTGAGTTTAACGGAATTAAGTTTTTTAATAATCAAGGATATAAATTGCCGGATGCTATCGAAGATGAAATTGAGAAAATTTTATTTGATGAAGTAAAGATGCCTGATATTGTAACTCACGAAAAAATCGGTAAAGTAATTGAAAAAGAAAATTGCTTGGATGATTATGCTAAGTACTTAGTTAGTCTTGGTAAAAGTTTAAAAGGCAAGAAAATAGCTTTGGATTGTGCTAATGGTGCATCATATAAAATTGCTCAAAAGGTTTTTTCTGAACTTGGAGCGGAAGTTATGGCGATAGGAAATGCGCCTGATGGAATAAATATAAATAGAGAATGTGGTTCAACTCATATTGATGCTTTGAAAAAGTTTGTAAAAGATATTGGTGCTGATATTGGATTTGCTTTTGATGGAGATGCTGATAGGTTACTTGCGATTGATGAAAACGGGGAATTTGTTGATGGCGATAAAATTCTTATGATTTGCGGACTTCATTTAAAAAGACAAGGAAAATTAAAAAATAATGCCATTGTAGGAACTATTATGAGTAACTTGGGCTTTGATATTGCGGGACGTGAAAATGATGTAAATATAGTGAGAACAAAAGTCGGCGATAGATATGTCTTGGAAGAAATGTTAAATAAAGGATATATCCTTGGCGGTGAACAGTCCGGACACGTTATTTTCTTAGAACATAATACTACCGGAGATGGAATTTTAACTGCCATAAATGTTGTAAATGTGATGAATGAAACAGGGGAAAAATTGTCTGAACTTGCTAAATGTATGAAATCTTTTCCGCAAGTTACAGTTAACGCTAAAGTAACTACTGAGAGAAAAAATACATATAAGGAAGATTCGGTAGTAAAAAAAGCTATATTAGAAGTTGAAGAAATGTTTAGAGGTAATGGTAGGGTAGTAATAAGACCTTCCGGTACTGAACCGTTAGTTCGTGTAATGATAGAAGGAGATAATCAAGAATTAATTGAACAAAAAGCAAATGAGATTGCGAAATTAATTGAAGGATAGTTGTTATTGAAAGGGGTGATTCTATGATTGAATTATCCTTATAGCGCCAGGACCTTAATTTAAGGTTGACGAGGAGAGGACTTATCGAAATTTTCGGCGGATGGTTCTCCGGCTTAAATTCTTAAGTCGTAAGCGTTTTCACAAATCTTTTCGGTAACGAGAAGGACAAAAGAAAATGTAATTGAGTTAGAACTTTATTGTGTGGAATGAAATGCTAGTTGTACTTTTGAGTACAAATTAAATAGTATTTTAGACCTAATGTTATATATTTTTGTTATAAGTTTGATTACTGGAACTGAAGAAGGTTTCATATATTGTTGTACAAAAAAATAAGATAATATGGAGGAAATAATATGTGCGGAATAGTTGGATATATAGGTAGAAAAGAGGCTGCACCGGTTTTAATTAACGGTCTTAGTAAGTTAGAATATAGGGGATATGATTCAGCCGGAATTGCGGTTATATCTAATGGAGAAACGAGTGTAATAAAGACAAAAGGAAGGCTTAGTGATTTAGTTTCGAGGTTTGAAGGAAGAATTCCTAAAGGAAATGTCGGGATAGGACATACAAGATGGGCAACACATGGTGCTCCATCAGACGAGAATTCTCATCCTCATGTAAGTAATTCCGGGGATATAGCCGTGGTGCATAACGGAATTATAGAGAATTATTTAGACCTAAAAAAAATTCTTATTGAAAAAGGTTACGAGTTTAAGTCTGAAACAGATACGGAGGTTTTGGCACATCTTGCCCAAATGTATTATAATGGCGATTTAGTAGATACTTTAATTAAAGTTATAGGAGATATTAGGGGGTCTTTTGCAATAGGAATGATAAATAAAAATAATCCGGAGGAAATTGTTGCAGTTAGAAAAGATAGCCCATTAATCGTTGGAATAGGTCAAGGCGAGAACTTTATTGCGTCGGATATTCCGGCGATTTTGGAGTATACACGAGATACATATTTACTAAATGATTTAGAGATTGTTCATTTAACTTATGATAAAGTAGAAATTTGTGATTTAAATAGAAACCCTATAACTAAGAATATATTTAAACTGAAATGTTTTTAACAGAAAAATTTTTAATGT
>CAYYWT010000050.1:0-6545 GCA_964475435.1 uncultured Eubacteriales bacterium | reverse complement strand
GGTACAGTACAATACGTTATTTAAATGATAAACGAGTTTTTTTACAGCTCCTTTTTTCCGATAATTTAAAAGGTAAAATTCAAAACATTTACATAATTCGAAGTTTGTATTGACTTTATTATCAAAATGTAGGATAATTTAAATGTATGTAATGTAGATAAACACGAAAGGTGGAATAGCCTTGTTTGAAAATATAAAGAAAAAATTTAATAAACCTGAGATACTTACTAAAATTTTTTATGGTGCTACTGTTCTAGTTATACTAAATAGATTTATTGCGCTTCTTATGACTCTTAGCGGAAGGAGCATTAGTCTTCCGTCGGACGAACTTTATAGATCATTGTTTTGGCATTCTGAGGAATATGCGTTATCGTTTTTATTGCCTCTTGCCGGTTTTGCGTATTTTTGTTCTTCGAAGTATGCAGCGGATACCAGTAATAAAATGAAGGCATATGTTGGTACGTATGTTCTTATTGCTATGATTTGCTTTGTAATGCTTGCTCAATGGTCTAATGAATTCATTTTATTCTTTTGTGGTTTTTATAGAAACGGAGAAATTTTAAAAATTGGATTAGAGTTTGGGGCTGATAGATTTAAGGAAGCTTTGGCTTATGCTACGTTATATATACCTGTTTGTGTGATTGCGGTTACTCCGACTACGGTTGTATCTTTGTTTGATAATGAACATCCTGTTGGAAAATTAAAGAAATTAAGCCTTCTTCCGTCTAAAGTAAATCCTGAGATGGTTGGGGAGATGACCTGCGAAGTTAAGGTGTGCGACGATTATAAAACGGGTAAGCCGGTTATGGTTACTGAGGCTAGACGTATGGAAACTGTTTTGGTTCAAGGAGCTACCGGTACAGGTAAAACGTCTACTTTACTTTTGCCTATGTGTGCAAGTGACTTAGAGAAAAAGTATTTCTTTAGAGAAAAAGCGAAGGAATTGGCTTATAAGGCTTTAACTGCCGGATGTGCGTATGTTAATGCTCCATATGATAATGAAACATTAAATAAATGTTTTACTCTTAATTTCTTACGTCCGATTTACGGAAGAGAAAAAGAATTTATGGAAATATTAAAACCTATGATTAAGGGAGAAGATCCTAAGTCTCATGAGCTTATTTTTAGAGATGTGGGTATAACTGTTCTTGAACCCGATGGTAATTATATAGATGATTTTAGAGTTGTTGCTGATAATTTAGGAATTATGGTTTATAAAATTGATCCTATTGATCCTAATTCTTATGGTATAAATCCGTTTATTAACAAAAGCCCTGCTAAGGTTGCTAGCATAATTTCTACTGTATTAAAAGGTATGTATGAGAGTGAAAATCCGGATTCTAGTAACTTATTCTTTGGTCAGGTAACTCAACAAGCATTAGAAAATTTGGCTATTTTGCTTAAAGTTATGTATCCTAAGATGCATGATGGCTTGATGCCGACATTAGAAGATATGCTAGAATGTTTATACAATTATAATATAGTTGAAGATATGTGTGAAGAAATGAAACTTGACCCTGTTCTTAGTGAAAAACATGCTATTTTGATTAAGTATTTTGAAAAGAATTTCTATAATCCTCCTCTTGATATAAACGGAAGACCGGTTATGGGGTCTGTCGGAAGTAATAGGAAAGAAACTGAGATGTTTTTATATGGTGCTACGACTCAGCTTGATAACTTGATGAGAAATAAAATGGTAAGACGAATTTTATGCAGTAGGGACAACAATATAGATTTAGATAGAATTTTGGCTGAAGGTGGTTGTGTATCTGTTTGTACTAGACGTGGCGAATTGGGAGCGTTGCTTTCTAAACCGTTTGGTATGTTCTATATTTTGACTATGCAAGATGCAGTTTTACGTAGACCCGGAGATGAAAATACTAGAATACCTCATTTTATGTATATAGATGAATTCCCTGATTTTGTTAACAAGGAAACTGAAACTTGCTTTACTTTGTTTAGAAAATATCGTTGCGGTATGACTATTGCTATTCAGAACTTATCTCAACTTGAAAGAACAAGTTCTATGAAATTCTATAAAGAAGTTATTACTTCAAACAGTAAAACTGCGTTGGTTTTCGGTGATACTAATAAAGAAGATAGCGAGTACTGGAGTACTGCGTTTGGACGATTTGAATATTGGAATTTAGGCGGTAGTGTAAGTTCTAAACCTATTCCGAATGTTACTAAAGAAGAAGCTAATAAAGAAAATATAAGTATGAATATTGATTTTACTCAAAATATTCATCCATTCCATTTAACGGAATTGCCGTTTAAGACGTTATTTTATAGAACAAGAGATGCTAAAGGTGGCCAAATTTTCGGTAAAGGTGTAACTGATTTCTTAGATAAAAAGTATTTAAAGAAATTTGATATTAGTGAATATGATTTTAGTCCATATATTCAGTATAACCCTGATGATTGTACTTTACGTGAAAAACCTGTTGCTAAAAGTATTGTGGATAGTGAAATAGAGATGAATGAAGCTCTTAATGGAGCCGGAACAGAAGAAAATGTAAAGCTTATGGAAAAAGAAAGGGAAGAACTACAAGCATTATTTGAGGCTGAAACTACCAGAATTTCTGAAAAAATTGTGAATGAGCCGGAAATGATAGATGATGTTGTTATTGAGATAGAAAAGAAAATTTAAGATGGCGGTGAAAAAGGTATGAATTATTTAAAAGCGAAAATGAAAGATTCTGAGCTTATGTGTAAGGTTTTTTATATAATGACAGGGCTTTTAATTATAAACAGATTTTTTTCATTTCTTATGATGATATTTTTTGCAAATTATGGAGCGATTAATGTTGCGGGCTATTCTAAAAGTTCTAGTGTGTTATTGTCGTTACTTTCGGCTACTAGTTTTAATCCTGTAAAAAACGTACATATGTGGAGTTCTTTGGAATATTCGCTTGCTTTTTTAATACCGCTTGCGGGATATGCATATTTTTGTGCGTCTAAATATGGTAAAAATCGTGTTGGAAGACGAAAGGTTTTTGTTTTAACTATTTTTGCAGTTTCTTTACTTGGAAGTTTTATGCTAGGAGAATGGTCGAATAGTTTTATTTGTTACTTACTATCTTTTGCTGGAAGTGGAAATTTGGCTATGGCTTG
This sequence comes from uncultured Eubacteriales bacterium, assembly GCA_964475435.1. Taxonomy (GTDB): domain Bacteria; phylum Bacillota; class Clostridia; order TANB77; family RGIG9151; genus RGIG9151. The sequence goes on along the minus strand of CAYYWT010000050.1, from coordinate 3,431 downwards.
GAATGAGGCAGGAGATAAGATGATTTCCGCGATAAGAGCCGGTACTATATATTTACCTACATTAACTATTGTTGCATCTTGTTCATTTATTGTTGATACAATGGCTAGACCAGATACGACTGAAGTTATTAGAGATATGAAAATTTTAGATAATACACCGAAAGCTATGGCGACAGGTAAATATACTTGTGAAGTGGCTGTATGTAAAGATGCGAGTTCCGGTGAAATGGTTGTTATTCCGGAAAATAGACGTATGGAATCGACGCTAATTCAAGGAGCTACCGGTACAGGTAAAACGTCTACTTTACTTTTACCTATGTGTGCAAGTGATTTAGAGAAAAAGTTTTTCTTTAGAGAAGAGGGAAAAAGACTTGCAATAGAAGCATTGTCTAAAGGTATTGCTTATATTGAGTCGCCTTATTCAAATGAAGAATTAAATAGAAATTTTTCGCTTGGATTAATAAAGCCTAAAGAGGGAAAAGAAGAGGAGTTTGAAGAATTTTTCGGAGATATGATTAAAAATCAAAATCATTCTACCGGAGAGTATATTTATAAGGACTTGGGAATTACTGTTGTTGAACCGGATGGTAATTATTGCGATAATTTTAAGAAAGTTGCTAAAAATTACGGTATAGAGGTAAAAACTATTGATCCTCAAGATCCGGATTCGTATGGAATGAATCCTTTCCAAAATGAAGATCCTGATAAGGTTGCAAGTATTATAGCTAACGTTTTACAAGGAATGTATGAAAGTGAAAATCCCGGTGGTAATAATGTTTTCTTTGGTCAGGTAACTCAACAAGCATTAGAAAATTTGGCTATTTTGTTAAAGGTTATGTATCCGAGAATGCATAATGGATTGATGCCGACATTGGAAGATATGCTAAAAATGATGTATGATTATAATATAGTTGAAAATATGTGTGAAGAGTTAAAGAAAGACGAAGAGTTGGCAGTTGAATATAGGATTTTAGTTAAATATTTTGAAAAGAATTTTTATAATCCGCCGTATGATTTGAATGGAAGACCTATTTCTGGTACTGTTGGTAGTGGTAGAAAGGAAACCGAGAAGTTTTTATACGGAGCTACGACTCAATTGGATAACTTGATGCGTCATGAAATGGTTAAGAAAATATTGTGTTCAAGGGATAAAAATCTTGATTTTGATAAAGTTTTAAGTGAAGGTCAATGTGTGTCTGTTTGTACAAGACGTGGTGAACTTGGTGGATTATTGTCGAAGCCGTTTGGTATGTTCTTTATATTGTCTATGCAAGATGCTGTTTTACGTCGTCCCGGCAATGAAAGCACAAGAATTCCGCATTTTCTCTATATAGACGAGTTCCCGGATTTTGTTAATAAGGAAACTGAAACGTGTTTTACCTTGTTTAGAAAATATCGTTGTGCGATGATTGTTGCTATTCAAAACTTATCGCAACTTGCACGTACTTCTTCTATGAAGTATTATAAACAGGTTGTTGTTTCTAATACGAAAACACAATTAGTTTTCGGTGATACGAACGTTGAAGATAGTGAGTACTGGGCGGCTGTTTTTGGAAAGAGAGAATGTATGGATTATAAGTACTCAATATCTATGACGCCTTTAAGCCAAGTAAAGGATGGAACCGGTTTATCTGATGAGAGTGTCGGAGTTGGTATTAAGTATACGGATAACATTAAGCCTCATGCTATTAATCAATTAGCGTTTAAGACTTTGTATTATGTTACAAGAGATGCTAAGGGTAATAAGAAGAAGGGAACTGGAAAAACTGATTTCTTAAACGCAAGACATAAACAGGTCCACGAGGGAAAAAATTATGATTTTACTAAATATTCTGTTCACTATAAATTAGATAATGGAAAAACGTATTGGAATGATAGTATTTCAATGCAAGAAGCTGAAGAATATAGAACTTTAAATGGTGGAGATAAAATGCCGATTGAAATTTGATGAAAAGTTTAGTAAATAGTATTGACAAAAGAAATAATAAGTGGTAAACTAATTCGAGTAAAGAAGAAGTTATCCACTTCTCACCTGTTGAATTTTGTTTTGACCGGTTAGATATATTTAAGATTTTGCTTAGTGTATTTTGTGTGGATTAACTTCGGTTAATCCACTTTTTGTGTGATTATTTTCTTTTGGGAGGTTGATTAAAATAAAAGAAGAAACTAAGATTAATGAAGAAATCAGATTTAATGAAATTAGAGTAATTGGCCCTGACGGAAATATGTTAGGAGTTATGACTCCTGCTGAAGCTATGAAGATTGCTGATGAGAATGAACTTGATTTGGTTCTTATCGCGCCTACTGCCGTTCCGCCTGTATGTAAGGTTATGGATTATGGAAAATATAAGTTTGAAGAAATGAAAAAGGAGAAAGAAGCCAAGAAAAAACAAAAGATCATTGAAGTTAAAGAAATTAGAATTTCTCCTAACATTGATCAACACGACTTTGATTTTAAAGTTAAAAATACGATGACTTTCTTAAAAGCTGGTAATAAAGTAAAGATAACTTTGAGATTTAAAGGTAGAGAAGCTAGTTATGCTGAACTTGGCGAGAGGGTTTTATTAAGATTTAAGGATGCTTTGGAAGAAGTGGGGACTGTTGAAAAACCGCCGAAGCTTGAAGGCAGAAATATGACTATGCTTGTAATTCCGAAAGCTGGTTAAGTTACTTTAAAACTTTGAATCATTCGCACTTTGTGCTCATGATAAATAAAAATATATTGCAAAATAAAAGATAGGGGGATTTAAAATGCCAAAGATTAAAACACGTAGAAGTGCTGCAAAAAGATTTTCACTAACAAAAACAGGTTTAGTAAAAAGAGCGAAAGCGAATAGAAGACATTTATTAAATGGAAAACCGTCTAAGAGAATGAGATCTTTAAGAAAAGCAGGATTTGCTGATGCTACAAATGTTGAAGCTATTAAGAAAATGTTACCATATGCGTAAACGGTAATTTATAAATTAAGTTGAGGAGGAAATAAAGATGGCAAGAGTTAAAACAGGAATGACTACTCGTTCCAGACATAAAAAAGTATTAAAAATGGCTAAAGGTTATTTTGGTGCTAAGAGCGTAAGATTTAGAATGGCTAACCAAGCTGTTATGAAATCTTTAAATTATGCATACGTTGGAAGAAGATTAAAGAAAAGAGATTTTAGACAACTTTGGATCGCTAGAATTAATGCTGCTACAAGAATGAATGGTATGTCTTACAGCAGATTTATTTCAGGTCTTAAGAAGGCTGGAGTTAACATTAATAGAAAAATGTTATCTGAAATTGCTATAAGTGATGCTGAAGGTTTCAAAAAATTAGTTGAAATCGCAAAAGGAAAGTAAATAGAAATGGCTGTTATGAAACTAGGTTAGTTTTTAACAGCTGTTTTTTCTTTTAAAAATGAACAAGACAAAAGAAAAAACTCAAGGCATATTC
>CAYYWT010000049.1:0-6789 GCA_964475435.1 uncultured Eubacteriales bacterium | reverse complement strand
AATTCTTGACGGAACATTCGCTTTAATAAGTAAGGTAATAACATCAACTGACGGCCTTTGAGTCGCAATTACTAAGTGCATTCCTGCAGCTCTTGCCATTTGCGCCAAACGACAAATCGCATCTTCTACATCATTTGGTGCAACCATCATTAAATCCGCCAACTCATCAACAATAATTACAATATGAGGTAAAGCTCCGTCTTCGCCATTAGCCTTTAACGCTTCGTTATACCCCTTCATATCACGAACACCTTTTTGAGCGAACAAATTATATCTGTTAACCATCTCTTGCACAGCCCAATTTAACGCTCCGGCAGCTTTTTTCGGATCAGTAACTACAGGAATTAATAAATGAGGAATACCATTATATACTCCAAGTTCAACCACTTTCGGGTCAATCATAATAAGCTTTACTTCATTTGGTTTTGCACGGTAAAGTAAACTTGTAATAATTGTGTTTATACATACACTCTTTCCTGAACCGGTAGCTCCGGCAATAAGTACGTGTGGCATTTTGGCAATATCTGCAATCATTGTTTTTCCGGCAGTATCTTTTCCTAAGCCAAACGCAATTTTAGACGTATGATCATTAAAATCTTTAGTATCTAGAATTTCTCTTAAAAATACAGCATCAACAGACGTATTCGGAATTTCTATACCAACCGCAGATTTCCCGGGAATAGGAGCTTCCATACGAATTGAAGGAGCCGCTAAATTAAGCGCAATATCATCAGTTAATCCGACAATTTTGCTAACCTTTACTCCGGCATCCGGTGCCAGTTCATATCTAGTTACCGCCGGTCCCCTGCTAACATTTATAACTTTAGCCGCAACGCCGAAACTATTTAACGTACTTTGTAATTTTTCAGCAGTAGCCAAAAGTTCTTTTTTATATTTATCTCCGCCCACTCCCTTTGGCTTTTGAAGTATGTCAATAGGAGGCAACACATAATTTGGAACTTCCGGTTCAACAGTATCAATATTAATTGTCGGAATAGGTTCATTATCAGTAGCTTTTTTATTTTCAGTTTTTATTTCTTCTTTTTTAGGTTCTTCTACCGGCTTAGAAATATTCTTTTCCTCTACTTTTTCTTCTATTTCTTCTACTTTTCCCTCTTTAACTTCATCAATTCCGATTTGATTTGCTAAATCAAATTTTTCAATAGGAATTTCATTCGGAAGGTTATCAATATTTATCTTAGAAGGTTTCTTTATTTTAGTCTTTTCCTTATTTTCAAACTCTTTAGCAAATTCATTTTCACTTGTTCTTATTTCATTAACTTTATCTCTTATCCAAAGTAAAATAGAGGCAGGATGAGTATCTGTTAAAAGCAAGAAACAAACAAGAGCAACACATATAAAAATAATATATGTACCAACTAAACCGAAAAAGCTTATAAACGGAGCTACTAAAAAGCTTACAGCTCCTCCACCGGTAGGAATCTGACCTTGTCTATATAAATGCTTAATAAGCTCAACCAGTCCGGTTTCAACATTTAATGTTTTTTCGTTTATTAAAAACATTAAAAAAGATATACTAAGCATAAAAAACATCGCAAACTTAAAAAATCTATTTCTTTGTTTCGCACTTTTAGTTATAAGTTGTATACCGAAAATCAACGCAAAAAACGGAAAAACATACATTACATTTCCCAATAATCCGAAAAAGAAATTAATAATTCCGTTCCCCCAAGTTCCGGCATATCCTCTGCAAAATGTTCCATATAATAAAAATAATGAACAAAAAATAGTTATTACACCGGCAATTTCCTGATGTAATCCTTTATCTTGAACCTTACTACTACTTTTCTTTCGTCCCATTCCTATACTTCCTTTCAAAAATTCTATCTTCTTTGACGTGCAACCTCATATATAACCATTCCACAAGTAACAGAAGCATTTAACGAAGTGATTTTACCTTTCATAGGAATTTTAGCTAAAAAGTCGCACCTCTTTCTAGTCAAACTAGCCATTCCCTCGCCTTCGCTTCCTATAACAACAGCAATAGAACCAACCATATCTATATCAGCTAAATTATCATTTCCACTCGCATCAGTTCCAACCACCCAAACTCCATTTTCCTTTAATTCTTCAATAGTATCATTAATGTTATTAACGCGAGCAATCTTCATATACTCAAGAGCACCCGCAGCAACTTTGGCAACTGTATTGGTAACAGATACTGCTCTTCTTTTAGGAATTATTATTCCGTGAACTCCCATACATTCAGCCGTACGTATTACCGCTCCTAAATTATGAGGATCTTCTATTCCATCCAAAATGATAATAAACGGATTTTCATTTCTTTCTCTTGCCACGTTTAATATATCGGCAATTTCCGAATATTTATAAGGCGAAGTTAAAGCAACTACGCCTTGATGATTTTGACCATCAGTCATTTCATCAAGTTTTGACCTATGTACCTCACTTATAACAATTTTTTTAGTTCTAGCCAAATCTATTATTTTTTTTATAGAACCATATCCCTCTCCTTTTTGAACATATAATTTATTAACTGTTCTATCAGAGTTTAATAATTCCATAACAGAATTTCTTCCGAAAACTATATCTTCTAACATATAACTCTTTCCCCTTTATAACTAATTTTCGTCAAGCTTTAGTATAGACATAAACGCTTCTTGCGGAATTTCAACAGACCCTACTTGTCTCATTCGTTTCTTTCCTTCTTTCTGCTTTTCAAGTAATTTTCTCTTTCTTGAAATATCTCCTCCATAACATTTTGCTAATACATCTTTTCTCATAGCACTAATTGTCTCTCTAGCAATAATCTTGCCACCAATTGCCGCTTGAATAGGCACTTCAAATAATTGTCTTGGAATAACTGTTTTTAATTTTTCAGCAATTTTTCTTCCACGTGTATATGCTTTATCTTCGTGAACAATAAACGATAAAGCATCAACCACCTCATTATTCAATAAAATGTCTAATTTCACAAGCTTAGAACGATTATAACCGATTAATTCATAATCAAAAGATGCATATCCCTTAGTTCGTGATTTTAATGCATCAAAGAAATCATAAATTATCTCATTTAACGGCAATTCATAAATTAAAGTAACACGAGTTTCATCTAAATATTGCATATTAATATATGTTCCACGTCTATCCTGACATAAATCCATAATATTTCCGACAAATTCTTTCGGTAACATTATAGACGCTTTAACCATAGGTTCTTCCATAAACTCTATTTCTTGAGGTACCGGAAGGTTAGTAGGATTTGAAACCATAATTACTTCTCCGTCCGTTTTAGTAACTCTGTAAATAACACTTGGAGCAGTAGTAATTAAATTCAAATTATATTCTCGCTCTAACCTTTCTTGAATAATTTCCAAATGAAGAAGTCCTAAAAATCCGCATCTAAATCCAAATCCAAGAGCAATAGAAGTTTCCGGTTCAAATAGTAAAGAAGCATCGTTTAGTTGCAACTTTTCTAAAGCCATTTTTAAGTTCTCATAATCAGCTCCGTCAACCGGATAAACTCCGCAAAATACCATAGGAACAGCCTTTTTATAGCCTTCTAAAGGCGCATCTGTTTTATTATCCGCATTAGTAACAGTATCGCCAACGCGAGTATCACTTACATTTTTTATACTAGCCGCAATATATCCTACTTGACCTGCTTTTAATACTTCAGCAGGAATATAGCTTCCGGGTCTAAAATATCCGACTTCCGTTACAGTAAACGTTTTACCGGTAGACATCATTAAAATGTTATCACCGGCTTTTACTTGCCCTTCCTTTAATCTAACGTAAGAAATCGCTCCTCTGTAATTATCATAAAATGAATCAAAAATTAACGCCTTTAAAGGTTTATTCTCATCTCCGACAGGCGCCGGAACTTTCTTCACAATTTCCTCTAGTACAGCTTCAACATTTAGTCCGGATTTCGCGGAAATTCTCGGGGCATCCATAGCTTCTAACCCTATGACATCTTCTATTTCACGAGCAATTTCATCCGGTCTTGCGTTAGGTAAGTCAACTTTATTTATAACCGGCAATATCTCTAAATTATTCTCAAGTGCAAGATACGTATTAGCTAAAGTTTGCGCCTCAATTCCTTGAGAAGCATCAACAACTAATACCGCGCCTTCACAAGCAGCCAAGCTCCTAGATACCTCATAATTAAAATCAACATGTCCCGGAGAATCAATTAAATTAAGTTCATATGTTTCTCCATCACTCGCTTTATAAAGCATTCTTACAGCTTGCGCCTTAATCGTAATCCCTCGTTCACGTTCTATATCCATATTGTCTAAAACTTGTTCTTCCATTTCTCTTTTAGATAAAACTCCGGTAAGTTCAAGCATTCTATCTGCTAGCGTAGACTTACCGTGATCTATATGAGCTATAATACTAAAATTTCTAATTTTATCCTGTTGCATAATTTTTCTCCTTATAATTACAATTTTACAGTATATTTTACCACATCTAACCCTACATTATCAAGTAATAGTTTTTATGTAATTTTTATACTTTTTTTACATATTGTAGTTGCTTTTTATTCCAATATATGGTGCTATGATTTTGCCGCCGAATATCGCTAGAGCGACAGGAAGGAGGTGTAGTATGAACAATAGGGTTATCAAAGTTATTCTACTTATTATTTTATTTCTTATATTACTTACAACGTCGGTAGAATAAACGGAAAAAAGAAAGAGACTGTACACACCAGTCTCTTTCTTTTTTCATTAATAGTATGAAAATAGGTTTATCCATGAGTATATGATACTCTATATTTGCAAAAAAATCAATAGCGATTTCAAATTTTTACCTATTAAATCTAACTCTTATTTCATTTTCTCCTATCGGCTTATCATCAACATCCATAGCATAAGTAATAGAAATTTCGCCATAGTTTCTTTCTAAAACTGTATCTACATAACTTGCAAACACGCCAATCGAAAACGCTCCGTCATTCGTATCATAATAAGATAAATGTCTCTTTCCTTCTTCAAAAACCAAATTAGAATTAACCGTACCGCTTCTTACCAAATTTACTATTCCATCCTCTCCTACAGTAATTTCAGTAATAGTACCTTCCATCCCGGTTAATTCGCTTTCTTTATATTTTAAAGTATACGAATTATCTCCTACTATAAGTTCTCCTTCCGTAGTAAGTTCAACATTATTAGTATCTCCGTTTCCGAAATTTTGAGTTCCGTCTATATTAATCATTATTTTTTCCATAATAAATACCTCCACACATCGTAAATATATCAAATTTATATGCTACGTGTCAAATATTTATACCGCTTAATTGTTTTAAGCGGTACTAGTCAGACTTAATTACTTATCAAAAGATAATATCATTAGTTTTCCCGCTCAAACACGTCCTCGGTGAAAAATTCGATTAAATTCTTATTTTGAATTTTTCACCGGTACGACTCGCTCTTTAAACTAATGATATTATCTTTTTGAAACAAGTAGACTGAATAGTAACTTTTAAGCAAATTTGAATAGTAACTAGCAAAGAAAAAAGGCGATTTATATCGCCTTAAAATAATTCACTATATAGATGCATCAAAACTGTCGTTTAGAATCTTATCAGCAATATCATCTCCGGAAATTTTATAATTATTATTCGCAAGCTTAGCAGATATCTCATCTACCCTATCTTGTCTAATATCCGGGATATTTTTTAATGCATTCATAGCCGTAGTATAATCTTTAGCCTTATCGGAAATTTTAATATTATCTTTCCCTAAACTTAATTTATTCACACTCTCTATTTTAGAGATTTTTTTATCATTTGTATAAATTCCTGCTACCGCAGAAACATTTCCTGAAATTCTCATCCTAAGCACCTCTTTCAAATTACTCTTTTACTCCTTGTGAATAATATATCGGCAGAAATATCAAATACTTAATAGCAAACTTAAATTTTTTTGCTTTTTTAATTTTTGTATACTTTGCAATATATAGGCATTATTTCAATGTGTGACTTATGCAAATTACAGCAACCGTTATACTTTTTGCTCCCGCTTCTGTTAATATTTTGCTACATTCATTCGCAGTCGCTCCGGTAGTAAACACATCATCTATTAAAATAATCCTCTTATCTTTTACCTTTAAATTATCGGAAATTTTAAAAAGATTCTTAACAGATTCTTGACGTTTGCGAAAATTTTGCATACTTTGCTTTTCGCTATTCTTTACTTTTTTTAATATTTCGCCATCATATTCAATTTTCATATCTTTCGCAAGTTTTTCTCCGATTAATCCGGCCTGATTATATCCACGTTCTTTTAATCGTTTTTTACTTACCGGAACTGGAATAATTATATCAGCTTCCGTACCGAATAATCTGTCGTAAATTAGTTCTTCAAAAAAATTATAATAAAATTTTTTATCAAAGAATTTATACAAATGTATTTTCTCTTTAAACTCTTGTGTATATTCATTAAAAAATATTAATTTTTCATAATATATTTTTTTGTTTTCACATTCATAACAAACGTCGTTATTAAACGCTGTTTTACCGCAATAACGACACTTACCGACATATTGTTGGTTTAACCTGTATTTACAGTTATCACAAATAAAACTATTTGTTCCGGTAAGTTCGTTACAAAATCCGCATTTAGCCGGATAAACAAAATTTAATACTTTGTTCAAAAAAATATCTATCATCTTTCCCCCACATCGTTTAATTCTATCACATTTTTATTTTATGTCAACGTGCAAATAAAAAAATAGGGGATGTAAAAAAACTCATTTATCATTTAAATAACGTATTGTACTGTACCAAGCGAAACAAAAATTGCT
>CAYYWT010000048.1:0-7149 GCA_964475435.1 uncultured Eubacteriales bacterium | reverse complement strand
GCTCTTTAAACTAATGATATTATCTTTTTGAAACAAGTAGACTGAATAGTAACAGAAGGTTTGACAACAAAAAGCATATAATTGACAACAGTTCATTGATAATATATCATTAATTATGACTATATTTTTTGAGGGGGAATTTTTTTAAAATGGAAGATGGAAATTTGTTACTTCAAATTTGTTTTTTGATTTTTTTGATTTTTACAAATGCCTTTTTTGCTGCGTCTGAGATGGCTATTGTTACGTTAAATGATGCGAAAATAAAGAAAATGGCTGAAGATGGACATAAGAAAGCTAAACAAATAGAAAAATTGATTAAAGAACCGAGTAAATTTTTGGCTACAATCCAAGTAGGTGTTACTTTATCCGGATTACTTGCCAGTGCGGTTGCTGCGGATAGTTTTTCAAATAAAATTATGCAAGCTATGCCTGATACGGTATTTAATTATATTTCTGCTGATATTTTGGCGGTAGTAGTATTGATCGTAATAACAATAGTGTTGTCTTATTTTACGTTAGTTTTTGGTGAATTAGTTCCAAAGAGAATTGCTATGCAACATAGCGAAGCTTTATCTATGATGGTAATTGGGTTTTTGACGTTTTTTGAGAAAGTAGTAAGACCTTTTGTAAAATTGCTTACTTTTTCAACAAATGGGTTGATTCGTTTAACCGGTGGAGATCCTAACGCGAACGAAGAAAAGGTTACGGAAGAAGAAATTCGTATGATGGTTGACCTTGGAGAAGAAAAAGGGGCTATTGAAGTTAATGAAAAAGAAATGATTGAAAATGTTTTTGATTTTAACAATATAACTGCGGCTGAAGTTATGACTCATAGAAAGGATATTGTAGCCATTCCTATAAATGCTACATTACAGGATGTAATGGATATTATGAAGGAAGAAATGTTTACAAGATATCCTGTTTATGAAGAAGATATTGATAATATTGTCGGAATGTTTCATTCTAAAGATTTAATAAAGTATTTAGGTGGAGAAGAAGAAAAATTTAATATGAAAGATGCTATGAGACCTATATATTTTGTGCCGGATTCCAAGATTATTGATGATATTTTTAATGAACTTAAAAAGAATAAAATGTATATGGCTGCGGTTGTTGATGAATACGGCGGAACTGCCGGAATATTGACGGTTGAAGACTTGATGGAGCAAATTGTCGGAAATATTTTTGATGAATATGACGGAGAAGAAGCTTTAGATTTTACGCCTATTGATGAAAATACTCAGTTAGTAGACGGAACAGTAAGTCTTGTAGAAGTGGCTAGAAAATTTGATAAAAAACTTCCTGCTGATGATTATGATACATTAGGTGGCTTTATTATGGGCCATTTAGGAATTGTGCCTGAAGAAGGCAGTAAACCCGAGTTTGAGTTTAATGGGTTATTATTTAAGGTTGAAGAAATTGTAGAAAAAAGGATTACAAAGGTAAAAATATGCGATACCGGAGAGCCTTCGGATAAGCATGAAGAAAAAGAAGAAGAGTAATGGAGTGGAATTTGTATGGAATGTAGATTACAAAAGTATTTAGCTGAGTGTGGAGTGGCTTCGAGGCGAAAAGCGGAAGAACTTATTCTTGCCGGTAAAATTAAAGTTAATGGTGAAGTTGTTACTGAACTTGGAACTAAGATAAATCCTGCACGTGATAAAGTAATGTATAATAATGAGGTAGTAAAGGTTGAAAAAAGCAAGGTATATATTTTACTTAATAAGCCTGCCGGATATATAAGTGCGGCAAAGGACCAATTTGATAATCCATCTATTCTTCATTTAGTAAAAGATATAAAGGTAAGACTTTATCCGGTTGGAAGACTTGATAAAGATACTACTGGAGCTATTATTTTAACTAATGACGGAGATTTTTCATATAAACTTACTCATCCGAAACACGAAATTAGTAAGACATATATTGCTGAAATAGAAGGAGTGCCGACGGCGGAAGAAATGCGTACTTTTTCTAAAGGGGTCTATGTTGATGGAAAGAAAACTTATCCGGCAAAAATTAGAATTGTAAAAGAAACTAAAAAGAATTCTATTGTTGAAATAATTATCCACGAAGGGCGAAACAGACAAGTGAAAAAGATGTGTGAGGCGATTGGGCATAAAGTTATAACTTTACATAGACAAGCTATCGGGAGAATTAATATAGACGGAGTAAAAGAGGGAAAATATAGAAATTTGACGAATAATGAAGTTGAAGAACTAAATAGGTAAAGGAGGAGTAAATTATGAACGGTAGAAAATTATTTACGTCTGAGTCAGTTACCGAAGGACATCCGGATAAAATGTGTGACGCTATTTCTGATGCTATTTTGGATGCTATTTTAACTGAAGACCCTATGGCGAGAGTAGCTTGTGAAACAACGGCTACTACCGGATTGGTTCATGTTATGGGGGAAATTAGTACTGAAAAATGTTATGTGGATATTCAAAAAATAGTTCGTGATACCGTCTTGGAGATAGGATATGATAGAGCGAAATACGGCTTTGATGGTAATACTTGTGGGGTAATTACGAGTATTGATGAACAGTCCGGAGATATAGCTATGGGAGTTAATAACTCCTTTGAAGAAAAAAATTCCGGGTTAACAGGATTAGGCGCAGGTGACCAAGGAATGATGTTTGGATATGCTTGCGATGAAACTCCGGAGTTAATGCCTATGCCGATTTCTCTTGCTCATAAGTTAGCCAGACGTCTTACGGAAGTTAGGAAAAAAGGAGTTTTAGCTTATTTAAGACCTGATGGTAAAACGCAAGTTACGGTAGAATACGACGAGGAAGATAGACCGTTTAGGGTTGATACAGTTGTTGTTTCGGCGCAACATTCTGATGATGTTAGTTGGGATAAGTTAAGGGAAGACATTATTGAAAATGTTATAAATTCGGTAATACCGAAGGAGCTAATTGACGAGAATACAAAGATATATGTAAATCCTACCGGGAGATTTGTGGTAGGTGGTCCGCAAGGCGATTCCGGATTAACCGGAAGGAAGATTATAGTAGATACGTATGGTGGATATGCTCGTCACGGTGGAGGAGCTTTTTCCGGTAAAGATCCTACAAAAGTGGATAGGTCTGCATCTTATATGGCGAGATATATTGCTAAAAATATAGTGGCTAATAAGTTAGCTAAAAAGTGTGAAATCCAATTGGCATATGCGATAGGTGTAGCAAAACCGGTATCGGTTAGAGTTGATACTTTTGGAACGAGTGAAAAGTCGGAAGAGGAGCTTATTAAAATAGTTTTAGATAATTTCGATTTAACGCCGAGTGGGATTATAGAGAAGTTAGATTTAAGAAGACCTATATATAAACAAACTGCTGCATATGGTCATTTTGGTAGGGATGATTTGGATTTGCCGTGGGAAAAGGTAGATAAAAAGCTAGATTAATGTTTTTATATGAAAAGAGCTATGAAAACTCAAGGAATAATAAAATATTGTTTTGAAACGTATAATGTTTTATTTGAAGATAAATGAGTTATTCATAGTTCTTTTTATTATAAGTTGTAAAATTTAGTTATTAGCTCAACAATTGATAGAAAACAAGTCACATTGTAACAATATTAAAATAGATTTATTCCGAAATTTGGGAGTAATTAATTAAAAATATTGAAAAAATAAAGTTATAATGATACAATGTAGAAGGTATATATTATATGTAGAATTTAAGGAGGATTTTTTATGGATTACCCAATTAATGAAAAAATGCAAAAGACTATATCTGTTTTACAAGAAAATTTAGGAGCAGTGAGAGCCGGCAGAGCTAATCCTGCTATATTAAATAAAATAAGCGTTGAGTACTACGGAACTCCGACTCCGCTTACTCAAGTAGCGAACGTTTCTATTCCTGAGGCTAGAACTCTTGTTATTCAACCGTGGGATGCTAATTTATTAAAGGAAATTGAAAAGGAGATTTCTAAGTCTGATATCGGAATTACTCCTAACAATGACGGAAAGGTAATAAGGTTATCTTTCCCTGAACTTACTGAGGAAAGAAGAAAAGAAATTGTTAAGACTGTAAAGAAGATGGGAGAAGATAGTAAGGTTACTATTCGTTCTATTCGTCGTGATGCGATTGACTTTGCTAAAAATCTTAAGAAAAATAATGAAATTTCTGAAGATGAATTAAAAGGCGAGGAAGATAACGTTCAAAAGATTACTGATAAATTTGTTGAAGAAATAGATAAAATTATTGCTACGAAAGAAAAAGAAATAATGCAAGTATAAGGAGAGATAGAATGAATAATGAGGTTATCTTGCCTACACATATTGCTATTATTATGGATGGTAATCGCAGATGGGCGAAGAAGAAAAATTTACCTATTGCCTCTGGGCATAAGGCCGGAGCGGAAACTTTGCAGAGGGTTATTGAGCATTGCATTGAAATAGGAATTAAGTATTTAACAGTTTACGCGTTTTCCACGGAAAACTGGAAAAGAGATCCTAAAGAAGTAAATGATTTAATGAATTTATTGAGAGAGTATTTAGTAAAACTTGAGAAGGATAATCAAGATAGAAATACTAAGATTTGTGTTATTGGCGATGTAACTAAATTGGATTCTGATCTTCAAGATAAAATTTGCTCTATTCAATCGAAGACTGCGAATAATACGGGGCTTACGGTAAATGTTGCTCTAAATTACGGTGGTAGAGATGAGATTTTAAATGCTATTAAGAAGTTGAGTGCTAAAGAGATACAGGATTTAACCTCGGATAGTTTTAGTGAAAAATTATATACTTCCGGTTCGCCTGATCCGGATTTAATAATAAGAACTGCCGGTGAACAAAGACTTAGCAATTTTTTACTATGGCAATGTGCATATTCTGAGTTTTGGTATACGGACATTTTATGGCCTGACTTTTCGGATAAGACGTTAGAAGAAGCGATTTTGGCTTTTAATAAAAGAAATAGAAAGTTTGGCGGTAAGTAGAGGGGAGAGATAGAAGAATATGCTAAAGAGAGTGGTTTATGGCGTCTTAGCGGGTTTAGCGGTTATATTTTCTATATTGTGCCTCCCTAAGTTTATTGGAAATATTTTAGTTACGTTTCTTGCGATCGGAGGAATGAACGAATTTATAAAAGCAATGGAGAAAGCGGGGTATAAGCCTCTTAAGGCTATACCATACTTGACTTGTTTGGGACTTTTACTTGTAAATGGAGAAAGTTCGATTATGGCATATAAGATTTCGTTTTCGATATTTTCATTTTTGATATTGATTATTTTGATTTATGCTTTATTTATGACTAAACGAACTTTAATTGATGTGTGTTTAAGTTGTTTCGCGATGTTATACATACCGTTTTTGCTTAGTTTTGTACTTAATACGTATTATTTTGAAGAGGTCGGAAGTTATGCTATATGGTTTATATTGTTTGGAGCTTGTTTAACTGATGCGTTTGCTTACTTTGTTGGAGTTAAGTTCGGGCGTCATAAGTTGTGTCCGAATATTAGTCCGAATAAGACGGTAGAAGGAGCTATTGGCGGAATTGTTGGAACTATTATAGTTTTTGTTATATATTGTTCGGCTTTGAATAATTATTGTGATTTTAGTATACAATATTGGGAAATGGTAGCTTTTGGGTTACTTTCGGCTATTTTTGCTCAAGTTGGAGATTTAATCGCATCGGCTATAAAAAGATATGTAAATACTAAAGATTTTGGAAGTTTTATTCCGGGACACGGCGGAATTTTGGATAGAATAGATAGTGTGCTGTTTGTTGCTCCGCTTTGCTACTATGCTGTTTTGCTTTTTGAAAACTTCTTAAAGTAGGGAGATGTTTTTTATGATGATTATATGGGGGATAATAAAATTTATTATCTTGATATCTTTTTTGGTTATAATTCATGAAGGTGGTCATTTCTTAATGGCGAAGGCTGTCGGAATGAAGGCTAATCAATTTTCAGTAGGTTTTGGCCCGAGTATTTGGGAAAAACAAATTGGTGAAACTTTGTATGCTGTAAGGTGGATTCCTCTTGGCGGATATGTTGCGTTGGAGGGAGAGGAAGAAGATTCGGACGATCCTAAAGCGTTTAACAATAGACCTGTATGGGCGAGATTTTTGGTTGTTATAATGGGAGCTACTGTTAATATTGTATTTGCGCTTGTTGCTTTCTTTATAATTTATTTTTCTATGGGCGAATATCCTACGACGATTGTTGAGTCTTTTACTGAAGGATCAGCGGGTCAAGTTGCCGGAATTCAAGTTAATGATGAGGTATATGCTATTGATGGCAAGAGAATGAGGACTCTTAGCGCTATAACTGAGTATTTAAGAGTTAATAAAGGAAAGCCTATTAATGTTACTGTAAAAAGAGGAAATGAAAAAATTAATTATCCTGTTATGCCTGATGTTCAAGAAACGGGTTATGTCGGATTAACTTTTGTTGATGATACCGCTGTTATTGATGATGTTTCGGTGGATAGTCCGGCTGAAGTTTCTGATTTTAAGAAGGGCGATAAGATTTTAGCGGTAAATGGTGTTGATTTTACTACTGTTGAAGATTTTACTGCTGTTATTGGAGCTAATGCGAATGTGCCGGTTTCTGTTACGTTACTTAGAGGGGAAGAAACTTTGGAGAAAGAAGTTACGCCTGTTTGTCCTGAGTTGTTAAAAAAATATGTAATTGGTTTTGTTGGAAAGACTGCAACGGATAAAGCGGGATTAATCGGTTATTCTTTTTGGGAGTCGATTTCCCAAATGCAACAAATGCTAAATCAAGTATATGAGATTTTTACGGGCCAAATTAATGTTAAGTATTTAAGTGGTCCTGTTGGAATTGCAAAAGTTGTTGGTCAGACCAGTACAGGAAGTTCGTTCCTTACTTTGCTTATTTTCATAAGTTTGAATCTTGGAATTGTTAATTTACTTCCTATTCCTCCGCTAGATGGTGGAAAACTTGTGTTTATAATAATAGAAGGAATTACTAAAAAGCGTCCAAATCCGAAAATTGAACTTTATTTACAAATGGCGGGAATGGCGTTATTATTACTTCTTATGGTGTTTGTAACGTTTAATGATATTACTAGAAATATGTCGATATTTTAATGTAGTGAAAAAGGAGCTGTAAAAAAACTTATAAAATTCATAATGTATTGTACTGTACCTCGCTTACCAAAAATATTTTTTGTGG
>CAYYWT010000047.1:0-7629 GCA_964475435.1 uncultured Eubacteriales bacterium | reverse complement strand
CTTATCAAAAGATAATATCATTAGTTTTCCCGCTCAAACACGTCCTCGGTCAAAATTTTAATTAAATCTTTATTATGAAATTTTGCCCTGTGGAACTCGCTCTTTAAACTAATGATATTATCTTTTTGAAACAAGTAGACTGAATAGTAACGGTATGCTGACTAGTAATGATAGCCTAATTCAGTTCATCAAAGTCTATATCTAAAATAGGATAATTTCTATAATCTATATCGTCGAAATGCCACCATTCGGATGAAATTCGCCTAAATCCGTTGTTTTCCATAATTTTTCCAAGTAGTTCGCGATTAGCTTTTTCTTCTTCGGTACAGCCATCATAGTATATAGAAGCTTCAGAACCGAAGAAGTCAAAACCTGTTGGCATAGCTAATTCGTGACCTTCTAAGTCTGTTAAAGTTATATCAACAGAAGCACCACGATTATGGTTTGAACCGGTTACCGGATTAGCAATGTAGCCTTTTGTAGCGGGATTTATTCGTTCTGCGGCTTCACGCAATAAGTATTGATACCTGTTTGGTCTATATGCATCAAATATTTTAATCCTATATCCAAGTTTGTATAATTCTTCATTGGCAGAAACTAATTTTTTTGCTGTGTTTTCGAGAAGATAAGCTTTAGCGATTTTTGGATAAAATTGTTCTCCGGCAAAGTTATCTGTTGTCGCATATTTTAATGATATAGTAAAGTTTGTATCAAGAGTAGAGAGATCTACGAGGTTGTATTTAGTTTCTTCAAGAGTAGTAGGAGAATACAAGGAATTTTCATAATTTACAGTAATGTTATTGGGTTTGCTTTTTTCGTTAATGGAATTATACATAAATATAGAACCTCCTAATAGTAAAATTAAGAGGAAAATTATTATTTTTTTCATAATTACCTCCAAAGTTGACAAAATACGTGAAATTTGATACAATTATATCGGTGTTTTTTAAAAAATAATTAACAAAACAGTTGTTATTGGTTAAAAAGCTACATTTTTGCCGATTAGTCGGAAGAATAGGAGTCGTTTATGCATAACATTTATGAAAGTCCGTTTGGAAAGAGATACGCAAGTCAAGAGATGCTTTATTTATTTTCAGATGATAACAAGTTTAGAACTTGGAGAAAGTTATGGATCGCGCTTGCTAAAGCTGAAAAAGAATTTGGATTACCAATTACAGATTCTCAAATTGAAGAAATGGAAAAGTTTAAGGATGACATTAACTATGATGTTGCTGAAGAAAAGGAAAGAAAATTTAAGCACGATGTAATGTCTCATATCCATGCATACGGAGCTCAATGTCCTGAGGCTATGCCTATAATGCATTTAGGTGTTACTTCTTGTTACGTTGGCGATAATACAGACTTATTGATTATGATGGATGCGCTAAAACTTATAAAAGCGAAATTAGTTGCGGTAATGGAAAAATTAGCTGATTTTTCAATGAAATATAAAGATATGCCGACTTTAGGATTTACGCATTTTCAACCGGCTCAACTTACGACAGTAGGGAAACGTGCTTGTTTATGGTTACATGAATTATACTTGGATTACCAAGAGATAGAATTTGTTATAGATACAATGAAACTAAGAGGAGTTAAAGGAACTACGGGAACTCAAGCGAGTTTTATGGACTTGCTTGGAAATGATACCCAAAAAGTAAAGGCTCTTGAAAAAAGAGTAGCTGAAATTATCGGAGTTTCCGAACTTTATCCGATAACCGGACAAACTTACTCGAGAAAAGTAGATTCAAGAGTATTAAATGTTTTATCTTCTATTTCTCAAAGTGCATATAAATTTGCTAACGATTTAAGAATGTTACAAAGTTTAAAAGAGTTGGAAGAACCTTTTGAGAAAAAACAAATCGGTTCGTCTGCTATGCCGTATAAGAGAAATCCTATGAGAAGCGAAAGAATTTGCTCGCTTGCGAGATTTGTTATGGCGGATTCGATAAATCCTGCGATGACTGCTAGTACGCAATGGTTTGAAAGAACATTAGATGATTCGGCGAATAGGCGTTTATCCATTGCTGAAGGATTTTTAGCGGTTGATTCTATTTTACTTATTTACTTGAATATTATTTCGGACATAGTTGTATATCCGAAGGTAATTGAAAAGCACATAAAAGATGAATTACCTTTTATGGCGTCTGAAAATATAATGATGGAGGCTGTTAAAAAAGGTGGAGATAGACAAGAACTACATGAAAGAATAAGAGAACATTCTATGGAAGCCGGAAGACAAGTAAAAGAATTCGGATTACCGAATGACTTACTTGAACGTATTAAGAATGATCCAGCGTTTGATTTAAAAGATGAGGAAATGGAAGAAATTCTAAAGCCTGAAAAATATATCGGAAGAGCGAATGAACAAGTAGAAGAGTTTATTAAAGAGTATATTGAACCTATTATAAATAACGAAGAAAAATATACTGGAAGTAGTGAAATGAAGGTATAACAAAAAATTCGTCATTGGTTTTGACTAATGACGAATTTTTTGTTTTAAATTGTTACATTGTTTCATTGCCTGGAATAAGGTAAGTTACAATTCCGTATACAATAGCTCCGATTATAGCGGATAATACGGTAATACTATATCCGGTTACGAAAAATTGAGTTAAGTATAGTATTAAGGCTGCTGATATAAATCCTACAATTCCGCGACCGAATGGTGATGCATCTATTCCTAGTAGTTTAACGAATAGGTAGTCTAAAAACGTAAGAACTACGGCAGATACAATTAATGGACCGATACCGTTTATTGCAAAGCCGGGTGTTAAAAATGCGGTAATAGCAAGTACCACAGCTGAAGCAATTAATCGTATTACAATTGCGGCGACGTTCCAACTACTTGATATACTTTTACTATTTTGTTTTTGTTGATTATCCATAATAATCCTCCTCGTATTTTGTTTGCTCTTATTTTTTACAGTTATTTATTTTTTATACAATTTTTTTGATATTACGGTATTAAATTTGAAATAATGGAAAAATTGATATAAGTGGGATAAAAAAGATAGGAGTTTTAAATATGCTTATATTAATTTTTAGAGCAATTTTTTTATACATTTTCGTTATAGTAGTTATGAGAATGATGGGGAAACGTGAAATAGGGCAATTACAACCTTACGAACTGGCTATAACAATGATTATTTCGGAATTGGTTACGTTACCTATGGCGAATAACGGTGTGCCGTTAATTAGTGGAGTAATTCCGGTATTGGTAATTACATTTACTCAGATGTTATTATCTTTTATAACAACTAAAAGTCAATTTATGCAAGATTTAATTTCGGGAACTTATACAGTTATTATAGAAAACGGAAACTTAATTGAAAAAAATATGATTAAGCAAAAATATACAATAGTAGAACTATTAGAACAGCTTAGACTAAACGGTGTATCTAAAATTTCGGATGTGCAGTATGCGATACTTGAAACAAGCGGACAACTTAGTGTACTTCTAAAAGAATCTAAAAGACCAGCTACTGCTGAGCAACTAAATATAAACACACCATATGAGGGAATGCCGATTAATTTAATTTTGGATGGGAAATTAGTTGAAAAGAATATTGATGATGTGAAAATTACTAATAAAGAAATAGAAGATGTTTTAAAATCTAATAATGTAAGTCTAAAAGATGTTTTTTATTTAAGTGTTGATGCTCAAAAGGAATATTATCTTCAAAGAAAGGAAAAAGAAAGATGAAAAAAACTATAATTTGGATCAGTATAGGATTTTTAATTGTTATTTCTTTTGGAATATTCGAAATAATTTATTTAGGAAATACGACTAAGGAACTTATAGAGTATGTAGAGAAAATTGAAAATTTCTCTAATGATGACGAGAAAAGTCAAGAAATTATAGCGTTTAGGGAATTATGGAATAAAAATCAAAAGTTTTTAAGTGTATTAGTTGATCATCAGGATATTCATAAAATTGAATCAGCTTTAGTAGAAATTGAGTCTATTTTAAAAAATAATTTAAATAGCAGTCATATTTCTACAAATTTCGCACTATTAAAGTTGTATATTGATAATATGTCAGACGAGAGAAAATTTACATTAAAAAACATATTGTAAATTTTTGAACTGTATAGTAAAATCTTAAGATGAAGGGGGATTATTATGAAAGAGTTAAAAGACATTGAAACAGAAATTGAAGAATTAAGAATTAAACTAAATTTGGAAATTCAAAATCAAATGGAAACGCATGTGCCATCAAATGAGCTCCTTGAATTAAGTAAAAGGATGGACGAGTTGCTTAATGAATATCATTCAGAATACTATACTTTTTGATTTTGAAGTAGACAGATACGCTTTTTAAATGTTAAAGTACTTTTAAAACGAACTCGTCATATTATAGCAAGAAGGAGAGATGACAATGGACGTTTTAGAAGTAAAAAAACTAATCGGTAATACGCCGATGATTAAAATTAAGTGTATTCATGATGGAATTGAAAAGAATGTTTATGCTAAATTGGAATGGTATAGCATAACAGGAAGTATAAAGGATAGGGCGGCTTTCTACATAATAAACGAAGCCATTAAAACCGGAGCTTTAGCTCCGGCTCAGCCTATTATTGAGGCTACCAGTGGGAATATGGGAATTTCAATAGCGGCGTTGGGGGCTTTACTTGGTCATCCTGTGCATATTTTTATGCCTGATTGGATGAGTGAAGAAAGAAAGCTGATTTTAAAAAGATATGGTGCTATATTGCATGAAGTAAGCCGAGAAGACGGAGGCTTTATTGGTGCAATAAAAATGGCTGAAACATTAGCAAATGAAATCAAAGGATTTTGTACTAAACAGTTTGAAAATGAGCATAATGTTGTTTCACATTACGAAATGACCGGAAATGAAATTATAGAAAATATGAATGGCAGAAAAATCGACGGCTTTGTTTCCGGAATTGGTACAGGTGGGACTTTAATGGGAGTGGGGAAAAGGCTTAAAGAGTTTGATAGCAATATAAAAAGCTACGCTTTTGAGCCTGATACTTTGTCTGTCATATTAAAAGGTGCCACCTCCGGTCAGCATAAAATAGCTGGAGTAGGCGATGAGTTTATACCGGAGTTGGTTAACCGAAAAGAAATTGATGAAATTTTACTTATTAATGATGATGATGCTGTAAATATGAGTAGGATTTTAGCTAAAAATTTAGGGCTTGGAGTAGGAATTTCGAGTGGAGCTAATTTTTTGACTTCTGTTTTGATTAATGACGGAAGTAAAAATATTGTCACAGTTTTTCCAGACGACAATAAAAAGTATCTTACTACTGATTTAGCTAAAGATATTGATAAAAATGAGAAACTTATATCTAATCATATAAAATGTGTTGGGTATGAAGTAATGTAAAATAAATATTGACAGATGTTGTAAAATAAGATAGTATAGATACGTGAAAAGCGATGATAAGAAATAGTAGTAATTAAACTTATTAAAGAAAGTTACCGGTTGATGAGAGGTGCATGAATGTTAATTACGAATACGTCTTTGAGCTGCGTACCGAAATAATAGTAGGCTACGACGTTTGGCATACGTTATAATGTGAAGGTATCGCGTAAGCTGTACTTTTTAAGGTAAACTGTGTGAGCGGTTTATGAATTAAGGTGGTAACACGAATTTAACTCGTCCTTTATATGGGATGAGTTTTTTAGTTTAAAAGGGGGAGATAAAAATGACGATTTTTGATGAATTAAAAGAAAGAGGATTACTTGCTCAACTTACTGACGAGGAGGAGATTAAAGAGCTTATTAATGCGGGAAAAGCTACTTTTTATATTGGATTTGACCCAACGGCGGATAGTTTACATGTTGGTCATTTTATGGCGTTATGCTTAATGAAAAGACTTCAAATGGCTGGGAATAAACCAATAGCTTTGCTTGGTGGTGGAACGGGAATGATTGGCGATCCTTCCGGAAAAACAGATATGAGAAAAATGCTTACAAAGGAAGATATTGAGCATAATTGTGAGTGTTTTAAAAAGCAAATGAGTAAATTTATTGATTTTTCAGATGGAAAAGCGTTAGTAGTTAATAATGCGGATTGGTTACTTGATTTAAATTATGTAGAAATGTTAAGAGACGTCGGAGCGCATTTTAGTGTTAATAGAATGCTTACTGCTGAATGCTATAAGCAAAGAATGGAAAGAGGACTTACTTTCTTAGAATTTAACTATATGATAATGCAAAGTTACGATTTTTATGTTTTATTCCAAAAGTATGGTTGTAATATGCAATTCGGTGGAGATGATCAATGGAGTAATATGCTTGGCGGTACCGAACTTATTCGTCGTAAACTCGGAAAAGATGCGTATGCTATGACTATTAACTTGCTTTTAAATTCAGAGGGTAAAAAAATGGGGAAAACTGAGTCCGGAGCGGTGTGGCTTGATCCTAATAAAACTTCTCCTTTTGAATTTTATCAATATTGGAGGAATGTAAGTGATGCAGATGTTATTAAGTGTTTAAAAATGCTTACGTTTTTATCTATTGAAGAAATTCGTGAAATGGAAAAATGGGAAGGTGCTGAACTTAATAAAGCTAAGGAAATTTTAGCTTTTGAGCTTACTAAACTTGTTCATAGCGAGGAGGATGCTGTTCGTTCTCAGGAGAGCGCAAGAGCTTTGTTTAGTGCGGGAAATGCTGAAAATATGCCGACTAAAGAATTAACTGCGGATGATTTTACAGATGGTAAAATAGATATTTTGGCTATTTTACAAAAGAGTGAACTTGTTCCGTCAAGGGCTGAGGGTAGACGTGCTGTTGAACAAGGCGGAGTTACGGTTGATAATGAAAAAATATCAGATGCTAAGTTGGCTTTTTCGTTGGAGGAGCTAAAAGGTGAAGGGATTATCGTAAAGCGTGGTAAGAAGAATTTTAGAAGGGTATATGTAAAATAATGACGGAGTTTATTATAGAACATTTAAAAGAAATAGTTATTTATTTAATGGTGGTTAATGCTATTGGCTTTTTGGCTATGGGAATAGATAAATTTAAGGCTAGAAATAGAATATGGAGAACTAAAGAAAAAACACTGTTTTTGATTTCTATTTTTGGTGGAAGTATTGGTTCCATTATCGGAATGTATACTTTTCGCCATAAAACAAAACACAATTCTTTTGTTATAGGAATGCCTATTATACTAATTGCTCAAATTTGTATTTTGATTTATTTGTTGATTAAGTTTTAATGGCTTATGTGAAAATAGTTACTGTTCAGACTAGTTGCTTGACAAAAGATAATATCATTAGTTTTTTCACTCAGATATGTCCTCAGGGAAAATTTTTTCCAGGGAATTGTGTTAAGTTAAGTTTGCTTTTTGACGATAAGACCTTCGAGTGGTTTTAAATTGGAAGGAGGGTTACCCTATGTTTTTACCAAAAGTTGAAGTTCACAAAATAGCTAAATTAAGCCGTTTGTATGTTTTTAAAATGGTAAAAAATGTAAATGGGGGGGGGTAATCCAGTTATAGAAGAAAATAGTGAATAATAGAAGGCTAAGGCTTTATGCGTTTGCATATGGCTTTAGTCTTTTTTGTCGTCTAAGAAAATCTCTATCTAGTCGATGGTAAGAAACATAATTAAATGGAGCGATTTTACGTAGTTTTAGTTACGGTTCTCCAAATTT
>CAYYWT010000046.1:0-7636 GCA_964475435.1 uncultured Eubacteriales bacterium | reverse complement strand
GCTTGGTACAGTACAATACGTTATTTAAATGATAAACGAGTTTTTTTACAGCCCCCTTTTTTATTACCTTTACACAAAATTGCTTTTGTTATCATAATATGTAGAGAGATAAGATTATGGAGGTTATAAAATGGATACATATTTAATAACAGGAGGTAATAAATTAAATGGCGAGATAACTTTACAGGGTTCAAAAAATTCTTCTCTTCCTATAATTGCTGCCAGTATTTTAATAGATGGTATAGTAAATATTTTAAGATGCCCTAAAATAAGTGATACGCTGGCTATGCAAGAATTACTTGAGATTTTGGGCTGTAAGGTAGTTGATGAAAACGGAAGTTTAGTTATAGATTCGAGATCTTGTGATAAAGATGAAATACCTGAAGATTTGATGAAAGAAATTCGCTCGTCTATTGTGTTTATGGGCCCGATGCTTGCTAAGCATAAACGAGTGGTATTGACACATCCGGGAGGGTGTGAAATTGGTGCAAGACCGATAGATTTACATTTATCCGGGTTAAAGCAATTGGGAGCTAATATTATTGAAAGTCACGGATATATTATATGTGAAGCAAGTAGGCTTATTGGAAATGAAATTGATTTGGATTTTCCGAGTGTTGGTGCTACTGAAAATATTATGCTCGCGGCAGTTTTAGCGGAAGGAGTTACTATTATTCGTAATGCTGCAAGAGAGCCTGAAATTATTGATTTACAAAATTTCTTGAACAAGGCTGGGGCGAATGTAGTTGGTGCGGGAAGTAATGTGATTAAGATAAAAGGCGTGGAAAAATTACATGATGTTGAATTCGAAATACCCGGAGATAGAATAGTTGCTGGTACGTATTTGTGTGGTGCGGGAATTACAAACGGAGAGTTATTGGTAAAAGGAATAATTCCGGAATACTTACGTTCTACGTTACATAAATTGCGTGAGGCGGGATGCCAAATGAAAATATATAATAAAGAAGATATTTGGTTAAAAGCTCCGGATAGATTAAAAGCTGTAAATATAATAAAAACTATGCCGTTTCCGGGGTTCCCGACTGATATGCAGTCTCAAATGGTTACGCTGTTAACGCTTGCTCAAGGTACGTCAATTGTAGTTGAGAATATTTTTGAGAATAGGTATAAGTATGTTTCAGAATTAACAAAAATGGGAGCGAAAATTACAATAGAGGGGAAAACTGCTGTTATAAATGGGGTTAAAAAGCTTATGGGAGCGACTGTTGAGGCAAGAGAGTTAAGAGGCGGAGCGAGTCTAGTTTTGGCGGGTTTGGCGGCTGAGGGGGTAACAAAAGTAACCGGAGTTCATTATATAGAACGAGGATATGAAAACTTTGTTGAAAATTTACAAGGAATTGGCGCTTATTTAGAGAAAATATAATAAGCGAAGGGAATGATACAAAAGATGAGTAATGTTGTGAAAATTACCAAATTGAAGAAAAAAGCTAAGACTCATATCGGTTTTCTTAGCTTTCTTTTGGTTGTTGCGATTATTTGTTTTTTCTTATTGTCGCCTATTTTTTCAATAGAAAATGTAACTGTGTCCGGAAATACAAGAGTATCTAGTAAAGAGATTATTAGTGCTTCCGGAATTGTTTATGACCAAAATATTTTAAGAATAGATAAATTTTCGATAATTAGTGAAGTATTAAAGATACCATACATAAAAAATGTTAATATAAGACGAAATTGGCCTAATGAAATATGTGTTAATGTTGAGGAAAATGAGCCTGTTGCGAGTGTTACTTTTTATGGTTCTAAGATTTTACTTGATGAAAATGGGGGTATATTGGAAGTAATTACGGATGATGCCGAAACTGGAATTGCTAAATTGAATGGATTATCTGCTAAAAGTATAACTGCCGGAGAAAAACTTGTATGTAGTGAGGAGAAAATACTAGAATCTTATTTAGAAATATTGAAGATTTTTAAGAATAATGATATGCTAAACGAGGTTGAAAAAATATTTACGGAAGAGGAGAAATATTTAGTCGAATTAAAGTCGGGTCATGTTGCTAATTTTGGAGAAATAGATAATTTACAATATAAGTTATTGTTATTAAAGGAAATTATGAGTAAAGAAACGAATTCTGCATATATAGACCTTTCGGATTTGAATATGATAGTTACGAAGCCGGTTTGGGGAATGTTTGATAAAACTAATGAGGAAAGTTAATTGGGGTGAGTGAATTGAAGAATAAAGAATTTATACTGACGATTACGGCTATATGCTTTATACTGGGGCTTATGCTAACAATGCAACTTAGGACGGTTAAGGTAAATGAAGATAAAAGTAGTACGAGAACGTCTGAAGTTCAAGCGCAGTATGCGGAGTTAAAGAAGAATTATGATGCTAAAGTTTTGGAAATAGAAGAATTAAATAAAGTTTTAGAAGAATATAGAAAAGCTGAGACTGATGAAGAAACTGTTGAATTATTGAAGTCTGAATTAAAAAAGGCTCAACAAGATGCCGGACTTACTAATGTTAGAGGTGCCGGACTTACTATTGTTATGGAGGACAGCTTAGCTGATTTTGGCAGTGGTATAGATTTGAATAATTATTTGGTTCACGATGAGGATATCTTAAAAGTGGTAAATGAACTAAGAAGTGCCGGGGCAGAGGCTATTTCTGTTAATGGCCAAAGAATAATAAGTATGTCTGAGATTAGATGTGCGGGGACGACTATTTTTATAAATGGAGAGAGAATCGGAGCGCCGTTTACTATTAAGGCTATCGGCGATCCGGCGTTACTTGAAAGTGCGATGACTATGCGTGGCGGAAATGTAGATATTCTAAAAGAGTGGGGAATAAGGTTTACTATTACACGTGAGTCTGATATTGTAATTACTAAGTATAATAAAGCTATTTCGAGTAAGTATATGACTACTGTTACTGAAGATACTACTAATAATGCGAATTCGACTTCTACAATGTCGCTTTTTAAATCTAAGAAAGATGATGTAGCTTAATTTTAGAATAAAATGAAAGAGGTGTTGGATTAAATGATAATTCCTTTGATTGGATTATGCCTTGGAATAGTTGTGGCTTTATGGATGCCGACGATTGATTTTTCGTATTCAAGTTATTTAGCGATTGCGATATTAGCTTGCTTGGATTCTGTGTTCGGGGGAGTAGCGAGTTTTTTAGAGAAAAAATTTGATATGCATATTTTTGTGAGTGGGTTCTTTGGAAACGCTTTGTTGGCTGTTGCTTTAACGTTTCTTGGGAAAAAGCTCGGAATAGATTTATACTTAGCGGCTGTGTTTGTTTTTGGTAATAGGATATTTTTAAATTTTGCAATAATTCGAAGATACCTCTTGAATAAATTTCAAAAACAAGATAATATATAATACGTAAAAGTTTCACATAAGAAAAAATGGTTTTTGAAGGTAAAACTTCATATATGAGCCTCTGAAATCTATATATACTTTTAATTAAAGTATTGAATAATCGCGAAGGCGATTGTTATAAGTAACAGTAGATCGGGGTGTTTTATTTTGTACAATGATGTAATAGTAGGCGTTGATATAGGCTCATCTAAAGTTAGTACAGTAATTGCAAAAGCGAATAAACAAGGGCAAATGGAATTTATGGGAGCGGGACTTGCTCCTTGTACTGGTATAAAAAAAGGCTTGATAGTTGATTTGGAAGCTGTTTCTAGAGCTGTAAGAGCGTCTGTGTCTATGGCTGAGAAGTCGGCTAATACTAGAGTAAGTGCTGTTCATCTTGCGTTGTCAGGTTTTCATACCGTGTTAGTTCCGTCGAGAGGGAAAATTAATTTTGACGGAAATATGAAGGAGATTATGCCGGAAGATGTAAGTAGGGTATTAAAAGATGCTAAAAGTTTTGATATTCCATATGATAGACAAGTTGTTGATGTAATTCCGAACCAATACATAATTGACGGATACGATGAAATAGTAGATCCTACGGGTATGATGGGGGCGATTGTAGAGGTTGATGCTGATGTTGTTTTGGGAAGCACGATTGCGACTCAAAGTTTACTAAAAAGTGTTGAGCGTGCCGGATATCAAGTGGCGGGAATTATTGTTGAAGCGCTTGCTACTAGTGAGGTAATTTTAACTTCTGAAGAAAAAGAACTAGGCGTTTTGCAAGTTGATATAGGTGCCGGTAAGACTGATTATGCGTTTTTTAAACATGGTAGGATAAAGTATTATGGATCTATTCCGATAGGCGGAGAAAATATTACAAATGATATTGTAATCGGTTTAAAAGTATCATATAATGAAGCGGATAGATTAAAAAAACAGTTTCCTTTGTCTCAAAAATCCTTGATAAATAACGATCAAAGTATTACAATATATTCGATTGGCGAAAACAAACAAAAGTCAATAAGAATTTCTGATGTGGTTGATTTAGTTGAAGCACGTATTTCGGAGATTTTTACTATATTAAATGATAGACTGGAAGAAACCGGAGTAAAACAGGAAATAGAAGCCGGAGTTGTTTTAGCGGGGCAGGGAGTATATCATATTGCCGGTGCCGGAGAGATGGCTCAAATGGCGCTTGGTATACCGACTAGATTTGTTAATCCGAAGTTACCTGCGGGGTTAAAGCTAAGCTTTGTTACTTCGCTTGGTATTGTAAAGTATGTAGCGGGTATGAGTTTAGGCGAGAGAGATGTGGAAATCTTAAATAAACATAAAGAGATTGAAGAAGTTGCTACGGTTGAAGATGGACTTATTACTAAGTTTATTAAATTTTGGAAAAAATAATTATCCATAGTATTGGCGAGAATAATTTGTTGGTAGGTATGGAAGATTTGTTGTTTTACAATAAGAAGGAGGAATTTGTGTGTTAGATTTTGATGTAGAAATGGAACAATTTGCCCAAATTAAGGTAATCGGTGTAGGTGGTGGCGGAAACAACGCTATTAACCGAATGGTTGAGGGTGGATTAAAAGGAGTTGAATTTTTAGCTGTAAACACGGATAAACAAGCTCTTTTCTTATCTAAAGCGAATATGAAAATTCAAATCGGAGATAAGTTGACTAAAGGATTGGGTGCCGGTTCTGATCCTGATATCGGTCAAAAGGCTGCCGAAGAAAATAGAGACGAGATAGCTGAAGCTTTAAAAGGGTCTGATATGGTGTTTGTAACTGCCGGAATGGGTGGCGGAACAGGTACCGGAGCTGCTCCTGTTGTTGCGTCTGTTGCTAAGGAAATGGGAATTTTAACAGTAGGTGTTGTAACTAAACCTTTTACTTTTGAGGGAAGGAAAAGAATGATACAAGCTGAACGTGGTATTGCTCAGCTTAAGGAAAATGTAGATACGTTAATTATTATTCCGAATGATAGATTACTTCAAGTTATTCAGAAGAATACGTCTATGGTAGAAGCTTTTAAGATGGCTGATGACATTTTACGTCAAGGTGTTCAAGGTATATCTGATTTAATTGCTGTACCTGGGCTTGTAAACTTAGACTTTGCTGATGTTAAGACTATAATGTTAAATACAGGTATTGCTCATATGGGAACAGGACGTGCTACTGGAGAAAATAGAGCTGAAGAGGCTGCTAAACAAGCCGTACATAGTCCATTGCTTGAAACTTCTATTGAAGGAGCAAGAGGAGTATTGTTAAATATTACGGGTGGAGCTGATTTAGGATTACTTGAAGTAAATGCTGCTGCTGAACTTGTTCAAAAATCTGCTGATCCTGAAGCTAACATTATTTTCGGAGCTGTTATAGATGAGTCGTTAAATGATGAATTGCTTATAACGGTAATCGCTACAGGTTTTGATCGAGGACTTGGTTCGATAAATATTCCTACTGCGAAAAAACCTGAATTTTCGTCTTTCTTCGGTCCGAAGCAAACATCGACAATGTCGTCGTTAAATAATAACGGAAATGGGAACCAAAATTCTCAACCGGCTCAAAATAATAATCCTCAACCGGCATCTAAGCCTCTTGGAGGAATTATTCCGGATAGTGAAAATGATTTAGACATACCACCGTTTTTAAGGAAAAATAAAAAGTAAAATTAATTGAGATTGTGAAAAAATCAGTCAATTCATAAAACATTGTACTGCGTAAAAGTATTTTTTACTTAATACTAGGGTAAGGTACAATGTTTTATATTGACGATGAATAATTTTTTTACTAGCTCACCCAAATAGTAATTTTTTATAAAGTTAAATCATATAATAAAGTATAAGGAAATTAAAAAAAGTACTTGAAATTATAAATAAAAAATGGTATAGTAATAAAGCAATGGTTATGGCGCTATAGCCAAGTGGTAAGGCATGGCTCTGCAAAAGCTTGATCCCCGGTTCAAATCCGGGTGGCGCCTCCAAGACATTCCGGATGCGTTAGCATTCGGAATTTTACTTTTTCAAGGAGTAAAAAAGTATGAGTGTATTCGAAGAGATTTTAAATAATGTACCAATCTATAAAACAATAGAGAAATCAATATATAATAATTCGGTAGTGGTAAATGGTCTGGCTGATGTTCAAAAACGTCATTTTGCGTATGGAGTTGCAAAAAAGCATAACAGGCCTTTTGTTTTTATTGCTCAAAATGAAGCGGATATAGATAATATAATAAATGATATTGAACTTTTTTCTAGTAAAGAAATAGATTATTTACCTGAAGAAAATGCCAGACTTCAAATTGGGACAAAGAGTAAAGATATATATATAAAAAGAGCTAAAATTTTTGAAAAATTATTACTTGGAGAAAAGCCTAATTTAGTTGTGACGACCGGAATAGTTTTAAATCTTTTTTCAAAATTGGATGCATTTAAAAATAACACCATAAAAATAGAAACAGGAAAAACATACAATATAGATAAAATTAGTGAAATGCTATTAAAATGTGGATATGAGAGGACGGAAATAGTAGAAGGCGTTGGTCAGTTTTCCATTCGTGGCGGAATATTGGATGTTTATTCTCCTACTGCCCAAAATCCATACAGAGTAGAATTTTTTGATGATGAAGTTGACTCGATAAGAATATTTGACAGTATAAGCCAAAGAACTGTAGAAAAAACGGAAATTATTGATATTTTTCCGGTAAGCAGTGAAGAAATAAAAGAAAGTGAAGTACCTTTTTTAGAATATTTACCTGATGATTATATGATATTTATAGAAGAACCTCAAAGACTTATGGATAAAATAGATACAATGGTTTTTGAATATCAAGAGCAAATAGATAAAGTTAAAAATAAAGACGAATTACCAAAAAGATTATTTACTAGAGAAGAGATTTTTAATTGTTTGTTTGATAGAAAAGCTGTATTTTTATCTACGTTAGAAACAAGATTGAAAGAATTTTCAAGAGTAGAAAAATTTTCTATTTTAAGTCGTGAAATAACCGGTTTTGGTAACTCATTTGATAATTTAGCAAAAGCGTTAGAAGAATGGAAAAATCAAGGATACAGAGTTGTTATACTTGCGGGAACTGAAACCAAAGGTAAAAATGTATGTAAAGAGTTGCTTGAAAAAAATATAGAAACAATATATACGGATGATTTGTCACGTTTGCCTAACGAAGGTAGTATATATATTACTCACGGAAATTTAACGTCAGGATTTGAATACCCGGAAGTAAAGACAGTAATTATAAGTGACAATGAATTATTTGGAAGCGACAAGAAAAAGAAGAAAAATAA
>CAYYWT010000045.1:0-7899 GCA_964475435.1 uncultured Eubacteriales bacterium | reverse complement strand
GCTTGGTACAGTACAATACGTTATTTAAATGATAAACGAGTTTTTTTACAGCTCCGAATGCAGTTTAAATAGTAACAAATTTACTTTTTTCCATTTTAGTATTGCATTTTTTGATAAATGGTAGTATAATTATTATGGTAACCAAAAATGTTACTTAGCCTTTTAAGGCGGACGTATTTAAAAATTATTATTTTTGGAGGAAAAAATTATTATGGCACAGGTTACTATTACAACTAAGAGTTGTCCGGATTGGATCCCTACAAACGAGCAAGTTAGCAAGTATGTTCTTAAAACTTTTTTTGAAGTTGAGGAAATGGCAACACATTTACAGTGTGAGGATGAGTATTTTAAGCAATTATTACGTGAACTTAAATTTTATTTAACTAAGCCTTATTCAGGTATTTGGCTTAAAGAAAACAGAAAGGAACTTAGAGAAACTGTTTATCTTATGTCCGCGTTAGATCCGCTTTCTACTGATTCTGATGAAATTTGTAATGATAAATTACTTATGGGTGCTAAGTTAATTGAAATTATAGAGTCTTAATTTTTTCAATAAAAAAACTCGTCAATAACTTGCATTGACACATGATGCGTTGTAAACTAAGTGAGTAAAATTTGCTACGTTATGATCCAAACATATTTTGGATTAAATCATTCACCTATTTATATAACAGGAGGATAACTATGTTATACTGCATGAGAGATGAATTATTAAACGAAATTATTCCGATAATTGAGGAAATAATTGATGCCGAGGAAAAACGAAGAGCAAAGGAAATAATAAAACAAATAATTGAGCAAATCAAAAAGTTAGATAATGGTCATTCATTAATGACATGGTATTTATCTAATAAATCTCTTAGGAAAGAGGTAGAAATAATTATGAGAAGTGAAGATGAATTTGCTTCTGAATTTGGTTCAAAAGTACAATGGCTTTTGACAAAAGGAGCTTATTTCTACACTGACGATTGATGATCATTTTTAGCAAGTCTTAATTTTGGAGCGGCCAATAGGTCGCTCTGTTTTTCTTTAAAAAATATATATACAAGTAAAAAAATATGATACAATACTTTTGAAAATTATATAAATTTGGAGGTATTGTGTTATGTCTAAGTTTGATAAAATGTATTTAGATTTATGTAATAAAATACTTACAGAAGGTACATATGTTGAAAATAGAACCGGAATTGCTACTTATAAATTGCCACATCAAGTTTTACAATTTGATTTATCTGAAGAATTTCCTATTTTAACTACTAAACAGGTTGCTTTCAAACATGCAGTGTTAGAGATGTTATGGATATATCAAGTACAAAGTAATGATGTTGGTTGGTTAAAAGATAGAGGAATTAAGATATGGAATGAGTGGGAAATAGGCGAAGATGGTACTTATATGGGAAAGGATTTCGGAAAAGAATGGGCAGGAACTATAGGGACTGCTTATGGTTGGATTGTAAATAAGTATCAACTTACTCAAAATTTAATTAATACATTAAAAAATAATCCAACGGATAGAAGAATGGTAATGTCTTTATGGCAAAATGAATTTTTGCCGACAGCGGCGTTGCCTTCTTGTGTTTGGAATACGCAATGGGATGTTACTGACGGCAAACTTAATTGCTTGCTTAATGTTAGATCGAATGATGTACCGCTTGGTATGCCTTTTAATGTAACGCAATATGCTGTATTAATTCATTTATTAGCACATGTTACCGGATTAAAACCGGGAATATTTACTTATGTAATTAATAATGCTCATATATATGAAAATCAAATAGAAGGGATTAAGGAACAGCTAAAACGCTTAGACAAAGCGCTACCTGCCCCTAAACTTTGGATTAATGAAGAAATAACTGATTTCTTTAAATTTGATAATTCAAGAGAGTTAAAAGATATAAAATTAATTAATTATGAACACTTAGGTAAAATTACTATGCCGGTTGCGGTATAAAGGAGACCAACTATGATTAATATTATTGCCGCAATAGGAAAGAATAACGAACTTGGTAAAAATAACGGACTAATATGGAATATTCCTAAAGATTTGAAATTTTTCAGAGAAAAAACAAAAAATAAGATTATAGTTATGGGAAGAAATACTTTTAATTCTTTACCGAAGATTTTGCCGGGTAGAAAGCATATTATTTTATCAAGTACAAATAATTTTAATAAAGAAATAAATGATGATGTAATTGTTATAAATGAAAAAGATGAATTAATTAATTTGTGTAAAAAACTTAGTCGTGAAAATGATATTTTTATCATCGGAGGGGCGACACTGTACAATATGTTTATAGATTTAGCGGATGTTTTATATATAACTCATATAGAAAAGAATGATGAAACAGCTGATGTATATTTTCCAAAAATAGATGAATTAAAATGGAAGAAAGAGATTTTAGCAAATGATGAAGATAATAATATAAAGTTTTCTTGGGTTTGTTACACTAAAATTTAGTGAAAGGAAGATATTATTATGAAAAAAGTTGGAATTACCGAAACGATACTTCGTGACGGACATCAGTCGCTTATTGCGACAAGAATGACTACGGATGAGATTTTGCCGGCATTAGAAAAAATGGATTTAATAGGTTATAACGCTATTGAATGTTGGGGAGGAGCGACATTTGATGTTTGTATGAGATTTTTAAAAGAAGATCCGTGGGTAAGACTTAGAAAAATCCGTGAAACTGTGAAAAATACTAAGTTACAAATGCTACTTAGGGGTCAAAATTTATTGGGATATAAAAATTATTCTGATGATGTTGTTGAATATTTTGTGAAAAAGTCTATTAGTAACGGAATAGATATTATAAGAATATTTGATGCGTTAAATGATTTTAGAAATGTCGAAACTGCAATAGATGCTTGTAAGCGTGAGGGTGGACATGCTCAAGCTACTATTTGTTATACAACGAGTCCTGTGCATACGATAGATGGATTTGTTGAAGATGCAAGGCGTTTGTATAATATGGGGGCGGATTCTATATGTATTAAAGATATGGCTGGTATATTACTTCCGTATACTGCTTATGAATTGGTTAAGAAAATAAAAGAATATGTTAAATTGCCTATTGAACTTCATACGCATTATACGGCGGGAACTGGTTCTATGACGTATTTAAAAGCGATTGAAGCTGGGTGCGATATTGTGGATACGTCGCTTTCTCCGTTTGCACTTGGCACTTCTCAGCCTTCAACAGAAGCGATGGTAGCTAGTTTATCGGGTACAGAATTTGATACAGGACTTGATTTATCGAGCTTTGGAGAAGTATCAAATTATTTTAATGATGTAAAAGAAAAGTATATTCAAAATGGAATGCTTGATCCGAAGGTTATGTCGGCTGATTCGAATGTTCTTATTTATCAAGTACCTGGAGGTATGCTTTCTAATTTAGTTTCACAATTAAAGCAACAAAATGCAATGGACAAATTTAATGAAGTTTTGGCGGAAGTTCCAAGAGTTCGTGAAGATATGGGATTTCCTCCGTTAGTTACTCCTACAAGCCAAATAGTCGGAACACAAGCTGTATTAAATGTAATTATGGGCGAGAGATATAAAATGGTTACAAAAGAGACGAAAGGTTTGGTAAGGGGTGAATACGGAAGAACACCGGTACCGATTTCGAATGAAATCGTGAAGAAAATTATCGGCGATGAAAACGTGATTAATTATAGACCGGCAAATCGTATTCCGCCTGAGCTTGATAAGATGAGAAAAGAAATGAATGAGTATTTTGAACAAGA
Organism: uncultured Eubacteriales bacterium; assembly: GCA_964475435.1. Taxonomy (GTDB): domain Bacteria; phylum Bacillota; class Clostridia; order TANB77; family RGIG9151; genus RGIG9151. Next base: position 4,152 of record CAYYWT010000045.1, on the reverse strand, counting down.
GGAAGATGTTTTGTCATATGCATTATTTCCGAGTGTTGCTTTGGATTTCTTTAAAGTTAGAAGAGCCGAAAAATATGGAGTAGAGTCGGATTTTACCGATTTTGAAAATAAAGTAACTATTATATAAGGAGCTATGTTATGGGCAAGTTTTTTGGTTTTAATGAAAATTATGTAGGATTACAAGAAAACGAGGCGTGGACAAGGCTGTATGATAAAGGTAAAAATTTAATGCCTATAAAAAATAATAAAATACAGCGTAAATATAATAATATGTTTAAAAAGAAAACTAAAGTTATGAGAAATGGTCAACTGAAGGTTGTAAAGACTGATACTTTAGTTCCGGGAGATATAATCTTAATTGAAAAAGGAGATTTTGTACCTGTTGATGGAATAATTTTAGAAGCAAACGGGCTTTATATGGAAAATGATATTGGAATTAATTCAGAAAATATCGGAGTCGGGGAACAATATTATGAAAAGGATAAGCCTGTTTTTCAAGGTATGAAGGTGAAGAGCGGAAAAGGAGTTATACAAGCTGAGAGAACGGGTGCTGAAACATTATTGGGTGAACAGATAAAAGATATAGATTTGTTTAATAAAAAGGAAAAAGATATTTTTAAGAAATATATGATTTTTTCTGTAATTTTTACTTTGATTATGTTTGTTTTTACTTTAATAATTAAAATTATTAAAGGTCAGGATTTTGGAGAAGCTTTAGCGTACGGATTGGTAACGATTATTGCCTTTTTCCCTGTTAGTTTTGTAATTACTACAATTATACGAGTTTGTAAGCAAGTAAATTTACTAAAGAAATTCGGATTTGTATTAAAAAATAAAAAGTATTTGTTTAATTTTGAAAAATTGAATATAGTTTGTATAGATAAAAAGTTTTTAACTGGAAACTATGATAAATATATTAAAGATATTTTTAATGCCGGAATTAGAATTGCTGTTATTAGTGAAGAAGGAATGGAGAGTACTTTAGAGGTTACAACAAAAAGCGGAATTGATACTAAAAATGCTAAATGTTTTTCCGGTAATGAGCTAGAGCAAATGAGTGAGGAAGAATATTTAAATGCTATATGTAATGGAATTGTTTTTTACAATGTAAATCACAGGCAGAAAGGAAAAATGGTTACGGCTTTTCAAAAAGCCGGAGTTAATGTGCTTAGTGTCGGAAATGGAATTGAAGATTTATCGAGTATATGGAAAGCTTTCATCGGGATTTCGAGTAATAGTACGAAACGTAGCATTGATAGAGGATTGGCTGATTTGTTGATAGATAGTAACAGTTTTACTAATATATATAGGCTTATTAGGAATAGGAATGAGTTTAGGAAGAATGTTTTATCAAGTTTTAAGTTAAATATTTTGTTCCAAATTCCGCTAATGTTTTTGACATTACTTGCTTTAATAAGTGGTATAGATATTTTTAACTTTATTTTTCAGTTGCTAACTTTGGAAATTTTGGCTATTCCATGCTTGTTGATGTTTGGGATTAAAGGGTATAGTGAAGAAGAAATATTTACCTCTTACAAAAAGGAAATTACGGTAAAGAATGTTTTAATTGCGACGGTAATCGGAATTGCTATTTTCGGAATTTTAACCGTTTTATATGTTGGACTTAGTAATTTAATTCAAAATGAGATGCTAAATATTTGGATTATTGCTGTTATTCAAGTGATTTTTTATTGGATTTGTACAAAGTTTAAAGCTACTAAGAAAAAGGAAGATACAGTTGATAAAGAGTCAGTTATACTTTAAGAAACTTATTTAATAAAGGTACAAAATTTTGTAAAATATGATATACTATGTATAGTTAGGCATAACAATATAAATTTATTATGGAGGTGGTAAGTATGTCTATAGAAAAACAAAGATTATATAATGAAATAGATACATTGCCTGAAACTCTTACAACTCAAGTTATTAATTTTATTGAATATTTGAAATTATCGTATATAGATGCTGAAGCGCCAGATAGTGTAACAATAAAAAGCAAAAAGGATTTGAAAGAAAAGTTACAGACTGGTATAGATGATATAAAAGCTAATAGAGTATATTCTTTAGATGAAGCTTTTGCAAAAATCGATAATTTATAAAATGGAGAGAACATATGAAAAAATATATAGTAGAAATTTCTGAAACTGCTATGGATGATTTAGAAAACATTATTTCATACTTAAAAGATGACTTGACAGAAGACATTATAGCCGATAAGTATAAAATTTTATTTAAACAAAAATTGAATAGTCTAGAAAATATAGCAGGAAGTATGCCTATTTTAGATAAAGAGTTGACCGGGTATGAGAATATTAGAAAAATTAATGTGAGAAATTATATCATATTTTATGTAGTTGATGATAAAAATTTTAAAGCATCAGTAATAAGAATAGGACATGCATTTATGGATTGGGAAAAATATTTGAAAGCTGAATAATATAAGATCGAATTAATTAGAATACTAAAGACCAGAAAGAAAAAATCTGCTAGGGATAGTTCCTATCAGATTTTTTAAGTTAAAAGATTATACTTTTTGAAAAAAGGCAAGAAGAACATACAATAAAAAACGGCAAATGTACAAAATGCGGATACAAAGAAAACTTGGTTGGAAGTCGGAAAAGGGAAATTTAGCTGACGTATTACCCGGTAAGAGTATTGGCGGAGATATTTATGCTAATAAACCTAATGTAAAAACTGGAGCTCAACTTCCTGACGCAATAGGTAGAGTATGGTATGAGGCTGACATTAATTATACTTCGGGGTATAGAGGAAATGACAGATTATTGTATTCAAATGATGGTTTATTTTACAAAACATCTGATCATTACGAGTCGTTTATAAAGATAGGAGATTAAAGATTATGGAAAAAATTATATTGGACGGCACAAAATTTGTGGATATTGATACAACCCATGAAATTTTAAAGGAACTATTTAAGTTCCCAAACTATTATGGTAAAAATCTAAATGCGTTTTGGGATTGTATAACCGATTGGTATATCGGAGAAAAGGCTCAAATAATATGGAAAAATTTTAATATAAGCAAAAAAAATATTGGAGAAGAAGCAGACATTTTATTAGAACTTTTTCAAGAGGCAGCGGAAGAATACGGAGATTTTACAATTGAGGTAATTCCATAAGACAAACTATTTAGAGGAAAGTCAGCTTGGCTTTCCTCTTTTTTGCGAAATTATTTATTTTAATATCCTCTCTTTTAATTTTTTACTTTTGGTCTGAAAATTAGTCCGGCTATGAAACTAAAGAATATAGCTGCTCCGACTCCGGCAGCTGTTGCTTTTATTCCTCCGGTAAATATTCCTAAAAATCCATATGTTGAGACTTCTTTTATTACGCCTTTAACTAATGAATATCCAAAACCGGTAAGGGGAACTGTTGCTCCTGCTCCGCCGAATTTTACTATTGGTTCATATATTCCTACTGCGGTTAAGATTACTCCTGTTACAATAAATGTTACGAGTATTCTTGCCGGAGTTAATTTTGTTTTATCAATTAATATTTGACCAATTGCACAAATTATACCACCTGTTATAAATGCTGTTAAATATGACATATTTAGCCCTCCTTAGTTTTCTATTGAAATTGCGTGAGCTATTCCGGAAATTGATTCTCCTTGCTGAATTGCTGTTGTACTCATAAGAGCACCTGTCGCAATAAGCAGAATTCTGTTTAATTCTTTTTTCATTAATTTTTCGTACAAATATCCGCAAAATACAGTTCCGCAACAAGCACATCCGCTACCGCCGGAATGAGTATCTTGTTTCTGTTTATCAAATATTAATATCCCGCAATCATTGTATCTGTTTTTTATATTTATACCTTGTTTATAAAGTAAGTCTTTGACTATTTCTCCGCCGATATGACCTAAATCACCTGTTACAATTAAGTCATAATAATTTGGTTCTCTGCCTGTTTCGGTAAGATGTGCATATATTGTGTCTGCTGCTGCCGGTGCCATTGCGGCTCCCATATTATTTGCATCTTTTATTCCCATATCTACTATTTTTCCTATTGTTACATTTGTTATTTTAGGCCCTATGTTATCTGTTGAGACTATGGCAGCACCTGAGCCTGTTACAGTCCATTGAGATGTTGGGGGACGTTGGTTTCCGAGCTCTAACGGAAACCTAAA
>CAYYWT010000044.1:0-8686 GCA_964475435.1 uncultured Eubacteriales bacterium | reverse complement strand
GGAAACATAACACTAACAGCAAACGCAAGCAAAACACCAATAACATACACAATAAGTTATACACTAGACGGAGGAACAGCAAGCAATCCAACAAGCTATACAATAGAAACAACAAGCTTTACACTAAACAATCCAACAAAAGACGGATACACATTTACAGGCTGGACAGGAACTGGATTAAGTTCGGCACTAACTTCAGTTACGATTTTTAAAGGAAGTACAGGAAATAGAAGTTACACGGCAAATTGGGAATTAAGTATTGGAACACCAAATGAACCAGTAATAGCTAATGGACTAACTCCTGTAAATTGGAGTGGAAGCGAATGGGTAACAACAACAAAAGAAAACTGGGATTATAATTACAAAATAGCGTCAAATGAAGACGGAAGCGAAAAAGAAGGCGTATTTAGCGGAGAAATAGCAGCATGGGCGAATGCACAAACAGACGACGGAAGCATGTACGTATGGATACCGAGGTATACATATAAGATAACAAGCGGATACCATAGTTCGGGAAATTCGTGGAACGCTGACTCAAATCCGGGAAGTAACAAAATAGAAATAAAGTTTAGTCAAGGAATAACAGATGATACAACAGACGGCTATATCTCTCATCCGGCGTTTACATTTGGAAATGTTGAACTAGAAGGAATATGGGTAGCAAAATATGAAGCGAGCCAAGGTACAACAACAAGTGAAGTGTCTGTACCAACCTCTAGCAATTCGGTAGCAAAATCTAAACCAAATGTAGTTAGTTGGACTGATATAAGTGTAAGTCAAATGTTTGATTATGCATATAATACATATAGAAACGCAGACTCACACTTAATGAAAAACGTAGAATGGGGAGCAGTAGCATATTTAACCAACGCAATAGGTCGAATACCGTATATAAATAATAGTGGTAGTTATATAACCGGAAACGCAGGGGGAAGTCAAGATGCAAGCAGTTCTGATTCAACATATGTATGGAACACAGTAAATGGTGTTAAAGCAAGTACAACACATAACGTATATGGGATATATGATCTATCTGGCGGAGCGACGGAATACGTAGCTGCGTACTTAAATAATGGAAATAGCGATTTGACTAATTACGCAAGTAGCTTAGTAAATTCATATAACAATTACGGAACTAAATATGTAGATGTCTACCCTGTTGCAGAAGATGATTCTCAAGCTAGTAACTATGTGGCATGGAAAAAAATAAAAGGCGATGCAGTGTACGAAACTAGTAGCAGTGGTTCAAATAATTATTCTTGGGATGGAGATTATTCGGTCTCGCTTAGTTCATATAGCGCTGTCTTCGGCCGTGGCGGTTACTTCGGCGATTCTTCTTACGCTGGTATATTCTGCTTATACCGAAGCAATGGTATAAACCACTCGGGAAGTAGCTTCCGTACGTGTCTTGCGATACAGTAATGAAAAGTGTGTTGGCGATTTCACATAATCAAACTATTGACAATAAGTTATGTAAATGATATAATTCTTAAGCGAGGTTTTATAAACTTATAGTCACATTTTTTTGTGACTAAATTTACTTCAAAAAAATTTTTATGGAGGATTATACTATGTATACTGAACGTTCTTATCAGATTAGCGAACTTGAAGAAATGCTGAATGCGGATGTTTATTTCCTTATTCACAATCGTAGAAGTGACGGATCTATCGATGGTACGATGATTGATGTCTTAAGAAAGATGATTCGTTTTACTAAGCGTAGAGAAAAAGCGGCGTTGGTTATTCAGACTCCCGGTGGATATGCTGATGAAGCGTATTATATCGGAGAGTTCTTTAGAGAGTATTATGATAATACTGAGGCTTATGTTGTTAGTGACTGTTATAGTGGCGGTACTATGATTGCTTTGTCGACGGATAATATTTATTTGTCGCATAGCGGTTGTTTAGGACCGATTGACATTCAAAGATACTATGGCGATGATGACAAAGACAATTGGTATCCAGCTCCGTCCGGCTTGATTGAAGCACTAAAAAAAGCGAGGGAGAATAATGAAATTGACGAGAATTTAGAAAAGACATTTAGAGGAAAAATGAGCATTTTAGCAACGTATTTCAAAGACAAATATACGTATATGGATTTAATTGGTGAAAATGTAAAACGTCATTGCCTTCCGAATAAAGATTGGAACGATGTTTGGAAGTATTTATCGGCGCTTAATTTTTCTCATGGGACTCCTCTTACGTATAGACGGCTTAAGGATATAGGACTTAGAGTATCTCTTATGGATAATGACATTGAGGAGCTAATTAAGTCGGTTATCCGCGATGTTGAGCATGAATTTGGAGATCTTGTTGAGAAAACTGATTTGTATGACTTCTTTAAGGAGTTTGGTATGACAGCATCTATCAGTAAAAAAGAAGAAATTGAAGAAGAAAATAATAAAGAAAGAGAGAAAGACAACGATGATGGCAAACATAGTTATAGACTAGGTACGAATTCTGAAAAACTTGCAGTAATTGAAACTTCTATCATGGGCTTTATGCAGAGCCGTGAAGTTGGTATTATGTTTGAGGACTTTGTCCCAAGATATACGACAGTAATTTCTTCAGGTTGGGAAGAAGAAATTAATACATCTGAGGTTACTGACGAAGAATGGGAAGACCTTGATAAGATAGTTTCATTTATTGCAAGTAACGCAAGTTTGGAAATCGACGGAGAGGTTGAAAGCGAAAATACAGATTTTGCACAGCAAATTTGGGAAAAAACATACAATTACTTGACGGATATTGCTATTCAGCAGATTAGTGATGCGGGATATGATCTTAGTGATATGACTAATGCTGCGCTTACTAAAATTGTAGTTAAGTATCTTATTTCGACTCCTGACCTCATTACGTTTTCTGACAGAATTGAGGAGTTGTTGAAAGCATTTGCAAAAAAATGTGATGTTAATTATGATTTAATGGGCGGAGCCGAAAAAATCGAGTTATACGATACGCTTTTTAGGTTGTGTGAAAATGTTATGTTTAGCCAGTTAGAGATTAATGAGCGGGAGTATGATAATCTTTCTGAAGAAGAACGTAACGAAATGCTTATTGATTTTATGGAAGAATATACGTTTGAGTTTGAGTAAAAATAACTTTAAGAGTGAGGGAAACCTCACTCTTTTTCTTTGCTTAAAAGTTTATATTTGGGTTAAACTATGAAGGGAGGGAATGATATGCAAAATTTTAATTTAATGGGTATAGTTATTGAAAACAGAACAGATAATGCTCCGCTTGTTCAAGAAGTTTTAACCGGTTATGGTTCGATTATTAAAATGAGAATTGGGTTACATGATAAGCCTGAGATTAATACCGGAAATAATGGGTTTATTATTCTAAATTTAGAAGATAATCAAGAAGAAATTGAAAAACTTATGGATGAATTATCGGATATTGACGGAGTTAGGGTAAGAAATGTAAAAATATAGCTTGAAGAAGAACTTTTATTTTGATAGTATATTGCTAGATAATTTTAGAAAATTAAGGAGACATTTTTATGAAACAAAAGATAAGTGCTTTTTTTACAATATGCTTCTTTTTTATGCTTATTTTAGGAGCGTACACATTGTCTAGCAGTAAAACTATTAAAAGATCAACAGAATGGGCTAAAGGGAAAATTTCGGTTGAACCTGATAAATATGATGTTATCGTGGTTGGAAGTGATCCAGAGGGGATTACTGCGGCTATTTCTGCGGCCAGAAGTGGTGGAAGAGTTATACTTTTAGGAAAAGAAGATGGACCGGGAGGTTTACTTACTTATGGAATGTTAAATACTCTTGATATGAATAGAAATTCGGAGGGAACTTTACTTACACGAGGTATTTTTTCTGAATTTTATGCTGCTATCGGAAATACTGAATCTTTTGATGTTAATAAGGCTAAAACTGTTTTTAGCGAATTAATTTCGGCTGAGAAAAATTTAGAGTATAAACCTAATTATACTTTTAGTAAGGCTATTCTAGACGATAATACGATTGTTGGCGTTACTATGATAAATAAAAACGGCGAAGAAGAAAGTTTCTTCGGTAAACGTGTAATTGATGCGACTCAAGACGGAGATGTTTGTGTTGATGCGGGAGTTCCGTATTTTATTGGTATGGAAGATGTTAATTGGAAACAGAATATGGCGGCTACGCTTGTTTTTAAGGTAGGCGGAGTTAAATGGAAAGATATTGAGGCGGATATTAATAGATATAAGAAGGAAACTAATGACCAAAATTGTGGTTTTAATAAGAGTACTGCTTGGGGATTTGGAAAATGGTGTTACGATAAATATATTCCGCTTCACGACAATATGCAACTAAGAGGCCCTAATATGGGATTGCAAGAGGACGGTACTATTTTGATTAATGCTCTTCAAATTTTTGACGTTGATGGACTTAATGCTGAGTCCAAAGCTAATGCAATGAAACAAGGAAAAGAAGAAGCTGAGAATATTGTAAGTTATTTAAAAACTAAGTTGAATTCTTTTGAAAATGCATATTTAGCCGGAGTTGCCGATGAACTTTATATTAGAGAAACTAGGCATATAAAAGGAGAATATTCATTAAAAGCCAGCGACGTTGTAGGTAATACGAATTTTTATGATAAGATTTGTTTAGCGTCTTATCCGATAGATATTCAAGCTACCAGTAAAAATAATACAGGATATGTAATCGGTTCTCCTGATCAATATTCAATACCTTATAGATGTACAGTTCCGCTTAATATTGATAATTTATTTATTGTCGGAAAAGCGGCGTCTTATAGTTCGGTTGCTGCCGGTAGTGCTAGAGTTGTTCCGACAGGTATGGCTGTTGGAGAATCTACGGGGATTGCTGCTGTTTATACTATTTATAAAGATATTACTCCAAGAGAACTTACTTTAGCTAAAAGTAAGAGTAAATTAAGACAATTACAAGGAATTTTGAAAAATCAAAATGTATATTTACCGGAATTTTACGGTGTTGATCCTAACGGAGAGGTTGAAGGTTATGAAAAGATAAAGAAGTTAATTGATTTAGGACTTTTATCGGGCGGATACAGTAATAATTTTACTTTTGAATCAAAAGCTAAGCAAAATACTTTTACTAATCTTTTGATAAATGTTCTGCAACGTGCAGGAACGGAGAAATACACGTATGAGCTTGGAGTTAAGATAAATAAATATTATAGTGATACAGAGTTAACCGGTGGGGGAGTTTCTAGAATTTGTGCTATGCTTTTGGGAGAATATACCGAACCGGAATTTATTAATAAAAACGCCGATTGGACCGATGAAGAGTATAGAATAAAGAAGCAAGAAAGAGTTAACAAAATAGAGAATGATACGTGGGAAATCGCTAAGAAGAATGGTTATTTTAGTGAAAATTTTGGGAAAGATGATGTTCTTACTAAAAGACAAATTTACGTTGTGGCGGTTGATATTGTAGAAAAATTTTTAGGCAGAGAGATTTAGGAGGTACTAATGAAAAAGATAGTTAGTGTTTTGATTTGCTTTTTGTTGATTTTTAGTTTTTCTTTTGCAGAAGATACTACGAAAATTGAGGAGATTTGGTATATATCTGAAAGTATGGCGGAAAAGCTGTTTGATATTGATATTACTTATCATTCTGTTTCAAACATTGTTAGTTTTAATACTGATGATACTAATTATTATTTCAAAGTTGGTACTAATAAAGTAAAAATAGGTTCTTATATTAATCCGTTTTTTATAAATGATAAAAAAATGGATTTTAAGGCTGATTATTTTATGGATGGAAAGACTATTCTGGGAGAAGACGGAAAAATATATTTGCCTATAAGCTTTTTTCATAATAATTTTTATGCGGATGATTTTTATGATGTTATAGTTATGGGAGGAGATCCGGAAGGTATTACGTCTGCTATTTCGGCTGCGAGATGTGGCGGAAAGGTGCTTTTAATTAGTGAAGAAGACGGCCTTGGCGGATTATTTACTTTCGGAATGTTAAATACGCTTGATATGAGTTATTCTAAAGAAGGCGAGTTGCTGACGAAAGGAATTTTCGAGGAGTTTTATGAGCTGGAGGGAAGAAAAGAGTCGTTTGATGTAAATGAGGTTAAAGAGATTTTTGAAACTATGGTAGCTAATGAAAAAAATATTGATTATCGAAAAAATTATTCTTTTGTTGAAGCTATTATTGATGAAAATACGATTAAAGGAATTAGAGTATTAGATGAGAATGGGAATAGTATAGATTTTTGGGGAAGTAGAGTTATAGATGCGACTCAAGACGGAGATGTTTGTGCGAGTGCCGGAGTTCCATATTGCGTTGGAATGGAAGATATTAATTCTGATGAGATTATGTGTGTTACGCTTTGTTTTAAAGTAGGTGGCGTTGATTGGGAAGTATTAAAGGATGATATGAAGCGTTATATGGAGGAGACAGGAGATACGAGTTCCGGTATTACTGAGGATAGCGCTTGGGGATTTGGAAAATGGTGCTATGATAAGTATACGCCTGAATTCCCTAATATGCGTCTTAGAGGTCCTAATTTTGGTCGTCAAAATGATGGAACTGTTTTACTTAATGCGCTTCAGATATTTAATGTAGATGTTGAGGATAAAAGCAGTGTAAGTGATGCGATTTATTATGGCTCAAGAGAGGCTCAAAATATTGTTAAATACTTAAAGACTAAGCTTAATTCTTTCCAAAATGCGTATTTACTTGGAACAGCGAGTGAGCTTTATGTAAGAGAAACTAGGCATATTTTAGGAGAGTATGTATTAAAGGCTAGCGACTTATTAAATAACAGAAATTTTTCAGATAAAATTGCAATGGGGGCATATCCTGTAGATATTCAGTCCACAAGTAAAGATAATTACGGTTATGTTGTTTTTGCTCCGAGCCAATATTCAATACCATATAGATGTGCGGTTCCGCTTAATATTGATAATTTATACATAGTAGGAAAAGCGGCGTCTTATAGCTCTGTTGCCGCGGGGAGTGCTAGGGTTGTTCCGACCGGTATGGTTATGGGAGAATCTATTGGAATTATTTCGATGTATTCTATTTTTAATGATGTTACGCCAAGGGAGATTATTAAGAATATAGAAATGAATCAAGAGATAAATGAGTTGTTAATAAGTAAAGGAGTGTATTTGCCTGAATTTGATATAGCGGGGCCTTTTGAAGGAATAGATAATAAAGAGAAGATAGAAAAATTTGTTGATTTGGGGATTATTACCGGTGGATATGATAACAATTTTAAGTTAAATGAGTTGGCTATTAATAAAAATGCAGTTACTTGTATTACTCAACTAGTTAAAAGAATGAAACTTGAGGTTGATGAGACGATTATTGAGAAAATTAAAGAATTTAGTTCTAGTGATGAACTTAGTGTTGGTACGTTAGCTAAGATGATTGGAATTCTTTTCGGCGAGTATGATGAGAGTTTTAGTGAGCTTGAGATTTATTTATTGGCCGGAGCCAATGGATATTTTGATAGCATAAGTGTTAATTCTATGTATGATGTTATGACGCTTTATGATTTGTATGTTGTTGTTTATGATGCGGTATGCATATTATAGGTTAAAAGCGAATTACTAAAATTATGAATAAATTTATCATATTTTCACATTATAATATTGGGTGAGAATATGGAAATAAGATTAGGTTATATCGGTAATAGTAAGATTGTTAGAAATTGTTCAACGGATAGTACTGTTTCGGTTTTAGCGTTAAATAAAATAGAGAGTAATGAAAAAAAGGTGGCAAAGCTTAGAAAAGTGGCGAAAAGTAATATTTTAAATACTTTTCGCGTGCTTGAAAATAATGAAAAACTTGGAATAAAGGTGTATGGGATAAGCCCACGCCTTTTTCCTTTGGCTAATTATCCTGATGTTGAGTATTTTAGATATATTGATACTTTAAAAGATGAACTTAATATGTTAGGAGAATATATTAAGCAAAATGATTTTAGAGTTAATGTTCACGTTGAGGGAACGATTATGTTAAATGCGTTGTCTGAAAAACTTTGTAAAGATGCAATTGAAAATATTAAATATCAAAATGTGATGTTAAATTCTTTGGGATTAGACGAAAAGGCTAAGATAATAGTAAATTTAGGCGGAGCGTATATAAATAAAAATGATTCAATAGAGAGATTTAAGATTACATTTTCTGAGTTGGAAGAGCCACTAAAGAAGCGAATTGTGTTAAATAATTCGGATAATTCTATAGATGTTGAGACTACGCTTAAAGTTTGCGAGGAATTTTCTATTCCGTATTATTTGAATGGAAATGTAAAGGGGATTAGTAAAAGCTTGATGGATAAGTGTGCAAGGAGTTGGGAGAATACTGATTTACCGGCTTTAATGGGATTTAGCACTAGTGGAAATTTATTAGAAGTGTCGGGAATGGGAAGAAATTTAGATGTTATTTTAAATACCGTTGAGAAAGATAAGGATATTTTAAAGATAGAAAAGAATGTTGATTAACTGTTGAGATTGTAAAAATTCATAAGTATTGTATTCGTAATTTTTTCAGGGACTAGTGTTAAGTTGAGTTTGATTTTTGACGATAAATTTTTTGAGTAGTTTTAAACTGGAAGGAGGTTACCCTATGTTTTTACCAAAAGTTGAAGTTTGTAAAATGGCTAATTCAAGCAGTTTGTACGATACCGAAATGGTAAATAATGTAAATGGGGGGGGGTAATCCAGTTATAGAAGAAAATAGTG
>CAYYWT010000043.1:0-9148 GCA_964475435.1 uncultured Eubacteriales bacterium | reverse complement strand
CAAGCCAATTTTTACAATAATCCTTCCAATATTCATACCATTCTAAATCAGTTCCTGGTTTACAGAAAAATTCAAGTTCCATTTGTTCAAACTCACGAGTCCTGAAAATAAAGTTACCCGGAGTAATCTCATTTCTAAAAGAACGTCCCATTTGTCCAATACCCATAGGCATTTTTCTTCTCGAACTTCTTAATACATTTTTAAAGTTAACAAACATACCTTGAGCAGTTTCAGGTCTTAAATAAACCTCAGACTTAGCATCTTCAGTAACTCCCATAAATGTTTTAAACATCAAGTTAAACTTTCTTATATCCGTAAAATCAGTCTTTCCACAATCAGGACAAGAAATTTTATTATCATTAATAAATTGTACCAATTGTTCATTAGTCCAACCGTCTAATCCGGAAACCGGATTACCGTTTTTAAACGCCCATTCTTCAATAAGCTTATCCGCTCTATGCCTCGTTTTGCAAGCTTTACAGTCAATTAACGGATCACTAAATCCTCCAACATGTCCGGTAGTTACCCAAACTTGAGGATTCATAATAATAGCAGCATCAATTCCAACATTATATTTAGACTCACGAATGAACTTTTGCCACCATGCATCCTTAATATTTTTCTTTAATTCACTACCAAGCGGACCATAATCCCAAGAATTAGCAAGTCCTCCGTAAATCTCAGAACCCGGAAAAACAAAACCTCTATTTTTAGCTAACGCTACCAGTTTATCCATAGTTAATTCTGACATAACATAACTTCCTTTCAATTATAAATTTATAAAACCATATTTAGATTAATCATCTAATGGACGCATTAATGGGAACAATATACAATCTTTAATGTTTTCTTGTTCTAAGAACAATTGAAGAAGTCTGTCAATTCCCATTCCCCAACCGGAAATAGGAGGCATACCATATTCCATAGCAAGTAAATAATCTTCTTCTTTAACCATAGCTTCGTCGTCACCGTTAGCTCTACTTTGAGCTTGAATTTCTAATCTCTTTCTTTGTTCAATAGGATCAACCAACTCAGAATAAGCATTAACAATTTCAACACCGTTTACAACCAATTGGAATCTATCGGTAATATCCGGATTATCATCGTTAGCACGAGCTAATGGAGATAATTCAGTCGGATGACTAGTTAAGAATGTAGGATTAATAATCTTAGGACGACTAACCTTTTTATAAAGTTGATCAATAAGATTTCCTAATCCAAGTTCTTCTAAATTATCTACTTCTAAAGAAATTCCGCGAGCTTTAATTTCTTTTCTTAAATCATCAGCAGTTTTAAAGTTGTCAATATCGATTCCGCAATCTCTTAAAATAGCATCTTTAAACGATACTTCATCCCATTCCTTAGAAAAGTCTATTTCAGTTCCGTTAATAGAAATAGTAAGCGTTCCAAATACCTCTTGAAGGATATATGTAAACATTTCTTTCATTAATTTCATATTATCTCTATAATTCCAATAAGCAGAATATCCTTCAATCATAGTAAAGTCTTGAAGGTGAGTTTTATCAATTCCTTCATTTCTAAAACATCTCGCAATTTCAAAAACATTATTAAATCCACCAACAACAAGTCTCTTCAAATAAGTCTCCGGCGCAATTCTTAAATACATATCAATATCTAAAGCATTATGATGAGTAATAAAAGGACGAGCCAAAGCACCGGACGCTTTATTTAACAATATAGGAGTTTCAACTTCTAAAAAGCCTTTATTCGTTAAAAACGCTCTGATAGCATTTAACATTCTAGTTCTCAAAATAAATCTCTTTTTTGTATCGTTATTCATAATTAAATCTAAATAACGTTGTCTATAACAAGCTTCAATATCTACTAAACCATGCCATTTTTCAGGTAACGGACGTAAACATTTGCCTAAGAAAGTATATTCGCTAACTCTTATCGTCTTTTCACCGGTTTGAGTAGTAAATACTTCACCTTCTGCTCCTATAAAATCCCCAATGTCTATATTTTCAAAGAAAAATTTATATTTTTCCTCACCTAAAACATCTTTTTTAAGCGCAAGTTGTGTTCTTCCTTCTAAGTCAGAAATATGTACAAAAGCAAGTTTACCCATTTTTCTGATGGAGAGTATTCTACCGGCAACTTTAACTCCTGTCACCCCGTCTTCTAAATTAATAACATCTTTTAATTCATGCGTTTTTTCATATCTCTCAGGATACGCTTTAACTGTTTTAGCTAAATTTTCAAGCTTAGCTTTTCTAAATTCAACTTGTTCATTATCCATAACATAACTCTCCTTCCAATTTAAAGTTTCAAGTTATTTTATCACAAAGCATAAAAAACGTCAAATTCTGTTTTCATTTGAAATACAGAATGCGTCTAAGATTTTCGGCAAGTATAGTCATTGGTATTCCAAGTAATAGCCATATTCCGGAAAACCCTAAGCATATTTGACCTTTTATGTTATACGGCATATTGGAATAATCCCATACATTCCATTTTAATCCTATATTTACTACATAACCAACTATAAATTCTAATGTCGTTATTATAATTGCCGATAAAAAACAACGCATAATTATATTGTCATTTCTTAATTTAAAGTTTATTATATAAAATATAAAAAAGCATATCCCACCGGTTATTATCATACTCCAGTGTGTATATCCCCTAAACAGAATTTCTATTATTCCATATCCTATTCCGCCTATTATAAACACTGTTCCAAGCTCTCTAAAAGAATACATTTTTTTCACCTATGTTAATTATTCGTATTTAGAGCTTAATTTATACACTTTTTATATGCCGGTTTTTCACATTTTTTGTTTTTATTCATATTATTTTATCAAGGAGTGATTTTTATGCGTGTTGCTATTGTTGGTGCTAGTGGTATGGTTGGAAGAATGTTTTTAAAGGTTTTAGAGGAAAAAAATTTACATATTGATGAGTATGTTTTATTTTCTTCCAATAAGTCTGCCGGAAAAACTGTTACTTTTTTGGGAAAAGAGTATGTTTTTAATGAATTAAACGAAAATTCTTTTGATTCCGGATTTGATTTTGCTCTGTTTTCTGCCGGTTCAGATGTTTCTAAAAAATATGCCCCTATTGCTGCTGCTCATAATTGTGTTGTTATAGATAACAGCAGTGCTTGGAGAATGGATGCGGATGTGCCGCTAATTGTACCTGAAGTTAATATGGAGGCTGCTTTTAATAATCACGGTATTATTGCTAATCCTAACTGTTCTACTATTCAAGCTGTTGTTGCTCTAAAGCCTTTACACGATGCTTTTAAAATTAAACGTGTTGTTTATTCTACTTACCAAGCTGTATCCGGTGCCGGATTAAAAGGATTTATGGACTTAAAAAACGGTGTAGAAGGTGTT
Source organism: uncultured Eubacteriales bacterium (assembly GCA_964475435.1). Classification (GTDB taxonomy): domain Bacteria; phylum Bacillota; class Clostridia; order TANB77; family RGIG9151; genus RGIG9151. The sequence goes on along the minus strand of CAYYWT010000043.1, from coordinate 5,789 downwards.
AAAACTACTGAGAAATTTCCATACCAGATTTTCGGTAATTGTATCCCCCATATAGATACTTTTTTAGAAAACGGATATTCTAAAGAAGAAATGAAAATGATTAATGAAACTCAAAAGATTTTAAATGATTATTCTATTCAAATTACTGCTACAACTGTTAGAGTACCTGTTTTTCACAGTCATAGTGAGTCCATAAATGTTGAATTTGAAAAAAGTTTTATGATGAATGAAGTTTTTGATGTTTTGTCTAATGCTCCGGGTATCGTCGTTCAAGACAATTTGTCGGAAAATGTTTATCCTATGCCGATTTTGGCTGAAGGCTACGATGAAGTATTTGTCGGTAGAATTCGACGCGATTATAGCGTTTTAAATGGTATAAATATGTGGGTTGTTGCGGACAATTTAAGAAAAGGTGCCGCTACTAATGCAATTTGTATTATGGAAAATTTATTGAAAGAAAAAAGAGGCAATTAAGCCTCTTTCTTCTATTCCATTCTTATTTCTCCGTTCTCGTCTATTATCACCTTTTTACATTCTACGTCTTTTAGCATGAACTCAGTTTCGACTTTTTCAAGTATTTTAGAAATACTTCTATGAAGTCCTCTTGCGCCGGTATTATAGTGTTTCGCTTGTTCTATGATACTTTTTTCTCCGGCTTCAGTAATCTCAAGGTCTACTCCGTAAAAATATTTTAACATAGATTTATACTGCATATACGCTGAATTCTTGGAATTTTTCAAAATGTCCCTAAACATCTCATCAGTCATTTCATTCATTTCAACAATCGCAGAAAATCTACCTACATACTCTTTGGAAAAGCCATGCTTTACAAAGTCATCAGATATGAATTCAGCGTAATCGCTTATTTTTGGGTTTTCTACACTAAATCCAATTGTCCGCTTACCAGTAGTTCTTTCTCTTCTTATTTCGTATAATCGCGGATAAACACCCATTGCTACAAAAGTAGTATTGGTAGAGTTAAATACCTTGCCTTTGCCAATTTCAATGTTACATCCTTCTATCTTTTTTAAAAGAGAATCAATAACACCTTTTCCAGCAACATCAGCCTCTCCACCGCGTTCTTTAGATTCGTTTTTATCCGCTTCATCCATTATTATAATTCCCTTTTGAGCAAGTTCAATATCCCCGTCAGCCTCTCGTACAAGAGATGCAAATATACTTTCAACACAGTCTCCTTGGTAACCTGCTTGTGTATAATTCGTCATATCCGCTATAACATAAGGTAATCCAAGCATACGACAATATTCAGTTATAGTAGCAGTCTTTCCTGTTCCACTTGGTCCTACCACTATTATATTTTGCTTTAAGATTTTAGGCTTTAGCGGATTTTCCTTGTTATATTTTATACATTGTTGGTTGTGAAGAAGTACTCTGCCGATTTTTTCAACAGCTACATCCTGACCTCTTATTATTTCTTTTATTTGCGGAATTATTATTTTGAATTTATCTTGAAGCTCTTCTACATTATCCGTTTTTATTCGGATGTTATCTGCTAATCTAATCTCGGTTTCAGTTTCTTCATCTTTGTCGTTATCATAATATTTCCTTATCTTTATAAACTTTTCTGGTTCTTTATCAATGTTAGTTTTCAAATTATCAATAAGCTCTTGAGCCTTTTCTAAACTAAGTTCAACCCCAACAGCCTTCCAACTTTTTTGAAGTTCCGCTATTAAATACCATTCTATATTCTCTTGCCAATTCTCAGGATAGTTTAGAATAATTGTCTTAACCACCGCTTTTATGCTTGATTTATATTGTTTTATATTTTCTTCTTTTTCACAATATCTATCAAACAATATCAACGCACATTCGCTACAAATGCATGGGTCTACATTTACCACAAATACAACAGTCGCCGGATCTAATTCGTTTTTAACTTTTTTACCGCAAATTATACATTTGTGTTCCATATTATTCTCCTCCATAATTAGTAGAATTTCTTAAGCACAAAAAAATGTACTTATCACTTATTCAATTTCGCCATTACATGATATATCATCTTAAATCTTATGTCAAGTAAAAACAGCTATCTCAATGGAAATAGCTGTTTTTACTAATCTTCATTATCAATTTTTTCTACTGCTCTTATTAATTCCAAGCTTAATTTTAATTGCTTTTTAGTCATATTCTTTAGTATTCCGGTAATTTTATCAAAATCAGATCCAGGTCCGTCTTCTTCTGTGTAACCATCTATAAAATATCCTACTGGCTTTTCTAAAATTTGACTTACTTCGCTAATTCTCGATAAATTAAATTTCTTATCTCCGGCTTCAACCTGACTTATAAAACTTACAGATACTCCTAATTCTTCAGCAAATCTTTCTTGAGTAATACCTTTATCTCGTCTTGCCTTTTTAATTTTATTTCCGACAAGTTTATACTCCATATTCCCATCCTCCTATTACCAATTCAATATACATATATATTTTACTGATAATATGGGAATTATCACACCGACTGAAAAGTGAACTATATTAACTTTTCAGTCAATTTGTGAAATATGGATTTAATATACTTCAATAAAGGAACTCTTGCCGTTTTTAAATCTTACTTCTGCTGTTGTTACCATTCTTGTGCTTACTTCTCCTTTTATGTTGATTTCCATCGAATTTTGATTTAATATATTGTTTAGCATACTTTCTATTTCAGCCGGTTCTTTTACTGTTTTTTCAATTTTACCTTGCTCATTATATAAATCTATCCATTCTATTTCTTCCGGCTTTATAACTACGGACGATGCATTTTTCTCAATAAAGTTGCATACATTTACAGAGTTTTTGTCAAAGTAAAGCATTTCATTTGTGTAGTACTCTCTTTCATTTGAATCTTTTTCTTTATACATTATCCTTACACCATATAGGAAATCACTCCGGTCTACGTTTAAGTAACCATACGAATAATTGTATGAAGTATATGCTAAATTATATTTGCTACTTAATATATCTTGTTTCATCGCTGATACAAGTTGCTCAATTTCTTCCTTCGTTGTAACAGCTACTGAACAATCACTAAATACATAGTTTGATACCTTTATGTTATCAATTTCTTCTATGTTTCTTTTGAATAATTCAACTTGAGATTTTTTATATTCTTCGCTTAACATTATTTCTTCTACTTTTTCACGATATGCTTTATTATCTAATCTATATGTTCTAGATACTATTTTCCCGTTTTTTAACAAATAAGTAATCGACATATAGCCACGTTTATTTACATTTGCATTTTTATTTTTTATTATATCTTGATTTAATTCTACTACTTTTTCTATGTTTTCTTTTCCGGCTAAAACTTCTGTTTTAGCACCTTGCCTATATGCTTCTAATTGCCATGTTGAACCGAAAGTAAAACATTCTACATCATCAACTCCCGGTACATAGCTTTCATATCCTAACAAATCGAAATTAATACAAGCTACAACAATTGCAAACACTCCTATAAACCCAACAAAACCTTTATATGAATTTAAAATTTTAAATGATTTTCTTAAAAGCATTTCTGCGATAGCATATCCAAGTAATGCAAATAATAAATAAATTATTAAATCCGGTTTGTCTACTTCAAATATTCCCTTTACATATAAAGTGCCAACAAGCATTACACATACTGTTACACCATATTTAAATATAGGTTTTATAAATTTCCCGCTTATTACTTCTCCCGCATTTTCCAGATTTCTATATTTGTAAAGGAAGTAACCGATTACTAATACTGCTATTATAAGTACAATATCAGGAATTAAAAAATCAGATACTTTTCCTTGGTTTCTTAGAAATAATGTCTGAACTATCGGCGAAATTTTTCCAAGATTATTAATGACATCGTCAGATATTCCGGAAAATCCATATATAATACCATCTAATAAGTAGTTTAATATTACTACTATTCCGGCAGGCAAAAAGTTTATTATGTACGTAAAAATTATCTGCGCTATACTGCTTCCGGTTACCATTCCGACCGCTACTGTTATTGCATAAAGCGTTATGCTGACAAGTAATGATATCCATAAATAATCCATTACTATTCCTTGTTCAAACAATATTCCTTCTTTAGGTAATAGTTGTAGATATGATAATAACGCTGTATTTAATAATATTGGAACAATTAAAAGTATTAAACCTGAAATTACATTATTTATGTATAAATCAAGTCTGTTATACGGCATTGCATGTATTGTTACCATTGATTTTGAATTTTGCATATACCTAAATACCATTACGGCTAAAAATACCGGCACTATAAACAAAAAGAAAATTGTTCCATCGAATATTGTTTCAAATTCTATCAGACCTGATTCTCTTGATAGTACTAATACCGGAGATAGTAAAAATAACCCGATTGTGTATAAAAGTGAAACCCACCAAAATCTTTTTATATTGTTTAATATGAGAGCTTTGTTAAATAATCTCGTTAAGTTCACTGTCTTCACCTCCAACTTCATAAATAAAGATTTCTTCTAATGTTAACGGAATTATGTCTAAAATTAGCGGTTTATATTTCTTAAATTCCTTTAAAATTTCTTCTTTGTCACCTTTTAGAATTATCGAGTAAACTGTTCCAAGTTGAGACTTACGAAGAAGATTAAATTTCTTTGAAAGCTCCTCCGGAAATATACTTTCAGGAAAAGCAACTTGTATTTTGTGTGTTTCAGTTTTTAAATCGTCTATTTGTCTTTGAAGTACCAATTTCCCTTTTGACAAAATTCCTACATGGTCGCATATATCTTCTAATTCTCGTAGATTATGCGACGAAATCATAACTGTTGTTTGATTTTCATCTACATCTTGCATTATTATGTTTAATACTTTTCTTCTCATTACAGGGTCTAATCCGTCTAATGGTTCATCTAGTAACAATACTTTCGGGCGCGTAGACATTGCAAGCCAAAACGCAACTTGTTTTTGCATTCCTTTAGATAATTTATTAGCATTCCTTTTTTCGTCAATTTTAAATACTTCTTTTAAGCTGTTGTACCTTTCTTCATCCCAATTTGTGTATACCATTTTATATAACTCAGCCATTTGCTTAATTGAAAAATTATTGAAGAAAAAAAGTTCATCAGATATGTAAATTGTTTCATTTTTTACATCCGTATTTTCATATGATTTTTTATCTTCAATTAAAATTTCTCCTTGATTTAATCTATAAATTCCGGCAATCGCTTTCATTAACGTAGTTTTCCCTGCTCCGTTTGGTCCAACCAATCCGTAAATTGAGCCCTTTTCAACATTAATGCTAAGACTATCTAATGCAAGGAAGTTATCAAAGCTTTTACTTACGTTATTAACCTTAATCATTTTTTTCACCCCATGTTTCATAAAATTCATTTACAATTTTGTTGATTTCTTCTTTTGAAATGTTTAAAAATTTCGTTTTTTCCATCAATTCAAAAAATTGTTCTTTAAATTCGTTATAGCCTTTATTGATTACGCTTTTGTCTAGTTTCGCTACAAAATTTCCTTTTCCGGGAATAGAGTAAATATATCCTTCTTGTTCCAATTCTCGATAAGCTCTTTGAACCGTATTTACGTTTATAGCTAAATTACCGGCAAGATTTCTTACTGATGGTAGCATTTCATTTTCTTGTAGACTTCCACTTATTATCATCTTTTTATAGTTATTTTTTATTTGGATATATAACGATTCCCCACTTCTATAATCTATTGTCAGCATTTTTTCCCTCCTTTACTGTAATATTATAATTAATACAGTAATGATATTACTATATTATTACTTTGTCAAGTTTTTAATTAAAATTAAAAATAAAATGC
>CAYYWT010000042.1:0-9191 GCA_964475435.1 uncultured Eubacteriales bacterium | reverse complement strand
GAGTTGTAGAAATTTTTGGACCTGAGTCTTCCGGTAAAACTACTGTTGCTCTACATGTAATTGCTGAAGCTCAGAAAATGGGCGGAGAGGCTGCGTTTATTGATGCTGAACATGCGTTGGATCCTGTATATGCTAAAAAATTAGGGGTAAATATAGATAATTTAATAGTTTCTCAGCCTGATACCGGAGAACAAGCTTTAGAGATATGTGAAGCTTTGGTTAGGAGTGGAGCGATTGATGTTGTTGTTGTTGACTCCGTTGCTGCTTTAGTTCCTAAGGCTGAAATAGATGGGGAAATGGGAGATGCTTTTGTAGGACTTCAAGCTAGATTGATGTCTCAAGCCTTAAGAAAGTTAACAGGTGTAATTAATAAATCTAAAACTACTGTTATTTTCATTAACCAATTAAGAGAAAAAGTTGGAATTATGTTTGGAAATCCTGAAACTACTCCGGGTGGAAGAGCGTTAAAATTCTATTCTTCTGTGAGATTAGATGTAAGGAGAGTTGAAACATTAAAAAGAGCTGATCAAGTTATAGGTAACAGGACTAAAGTTAAGGTAGTAAAAAATAAAGTTGCGCCTCCTTTTAGAGAAGCTGAATTTGATATAATGTATGGTGAAGGAATCTCTAAAGAAGGAAATATTTTAGACATTGCGGCTAATTTGGATATAATAAATAAAAGTGGTGCTTGGTTCTCTTATGAAGGTCAAAGACTTGCTCAAGGTAGAGATAATGCTAAACAATATTTAAAAGATAATCCTAAGGTTATGGAAGAAGTTGAAAAGAAAGTAAGAGCTAGTTTTAATGAAGCTTTTGCTAATAGCTTAGGAAATGAAACTGAGGAAGATACGGAAAAAACTGAGGAATAGTATAAATACAAGTGGTAGGTGGGGGTGACTCTACCTACTTCCTTTTTGGAGGAGAAAATATGGAAAAAACGCCGGAGTATATAAAGGCTCGGGGAAGAGCTATAAAATATATAATGTATAAAACGCGAACTGCTAAGGAAGTTTATGATAAGCTTTTAGAACTGGAATTTAATGAAGATGTTATAAATCAGGTGATTTTTGACTTAGAACAACTTGAATATATAAATGATGACGAATATACAAAAAAATTTATTGAAAGTAATAAAAAAAGTAAAAAAATTTCAAAAAGTATGATAAAATTAAAACTGAAAAATAAAGGTATTGATAATGAAATTGTAGAAAAATACTTTGAAGAATTGAATTTTAACGATTTTGAGGCGATAGAAAAACTTCTTGTTAAGAAAAAATTTAATAATGAATTACCTTTTGAAGAAAAAAATAAAATAATTGCCTATTGCGTAAGAAAGGGTTTTTCTTTAGAAGATGTATTAAAGGTAATAAAAGATATTAAGTGAGGTAATAATATGCTTTATTATGAAAGATATTTAGAGGCTGTAAATTACATAAAAGCGAGAATTAAAGAACCTATTCCGGAGACTGCTATAATGCTTGATACGGAGTTAGATAGTATTGTTCAAAAGATGGATGATAAAAAAATTATTCCATTTAACGAGGTGCCTCATTTCCCTTTGATTACGGGAAAAGAGTATATTGGAGAGCTTGTATATGGTCATATAAATTATGCTCCTGTTTTGGTTATGAATGGTCGAGCTTGTTATTATGAAGGATATGATATGGAAGAATTAACGTTTCCGGTAAGAGTTTTTCAAAAATTGGGAGTGAAAAATTTAATACTTATTAATGGAGTTAATGGTGTAAATTTAAATTATGTTCCGGGGGATATTATGGTTATAAATGATCATATTAATTTATCTGGTAATTCGCCGCTTAGGGGGAAGAATTACGATGAATTCGGACCTAGATTTGTTGATATGAAAGTAGCGTATGATAAAACGCTTATAAATTTAGTGTATGATATAGCGAGAGAAATAGCGTTGCCAATTAATGAGGGAGTGTATGCGTATTTACCCGGGCCTAATTTAGAGACTCCTGCTGAAGTTAATATGTTAAGAACTTTAGGAGTTGATTCAGTTGGAAGGTTGACTGTGCCTGAGGTTATTATAGCTAGGCATTGTGGACTTAAAGTTTTGGCTTTAGCGTATATAAAGGAGATGGCTGCGGGAGTAAGTAATTATAAGCTTTCTGATGATGAAATGAAAGAAAATGCTGAAAAAATAACGGAACAACTTTATATGGTTATTCAAAAATTAACAGCGTCTCTTTATATTAAAAAAATACTTTAGAACTGGGAGACTAAAATGAATACGTTGTTTGATTTAACTTCTGAAACTAATAAGTATAAAATTAAAATTGAAAATTTTGAGGGACCGCTTGATTTGTTGTGCCATCTTATAGAAAAAAATAAGATGAATATATACGATATTTCTATAAGTGAGATTACAGATCAATATATGGAGTATATTAATTCTATGCAAGAAATGAGCCTTGAAGTAACCGGAGATTTTTTGATTATGGCGTCTAATTTGCTTTATATGAAGTCAAAAATATTATTGCCTGTTGAAAAAGAAGAGGAAGCAGAAAGCGAAGAGGATATGAAGGAGGAGCTTATTTCGAGAATTGTCGAATATAAAAAGATAAAAGAAGCGACTGAAGCTCTAAAAGCTAATAATGAGAAATTTGCTTTGTTTCATTATAAATTGCCGGAAAAAATTACTTTCGAAAAAGTAAAACCAAAACTTGAAAAAGAATATCCCAATGATTTGTTACCGGGTATATTTATGAAAATTGCGACTGAAAATATGAATAAAATAAATCATAGAGCGAGTGATGTAAATAGACTTATTGAAAGTGAAAAAGTTACTGTAAAAAGTAAGATAAAAGATATTTTAAAAGGGATTTTAAAGAATGGTAAAGTTGTTTTTAATAAGATGTTTAATTTAGAACAAAAAAGTAAAATAGAAGTTATAACTGCTTTTATGGCGATGCTTGAATTAAATCGAGCGTCGCGTGTAAGTATAGAACAAGAATATAATTTTGGGGATATTAGTCTTACAAAAATGAAAGAATAGGAATGATAATAATGTATTTAGATGAAAAAGAATCAATAATAGAAGCGATGTTGTTTGCATCGGGAAATGCTGTGAAAATTCAGGATATAGCTGAAATTCTTGATATAGATAACAAAACGGTTAAAGAATTGGTTAAAAGCATAAATTTAAGATTTGATGAGGAAAACAGACCGGTTACGATAAGAGAAATTGATAAAGGATTTCAGATGTGTACAAGACCTCAATACCATCAGTATATAAGGAGACTTCAAGAGCAAAAACCTAAGAAAAATCTTTCGCAGTCTGCTATGGAGACGTTGGCGATTGTTGCATATAAGCAACCTGTGACTAGAATTGAAATTGAGAAAATAAGAGGGGTAAATTCTGACCATGCGGTTTCTACATTAGCTGAATTTGGATTAATAGAAGATATTGGACGTGCTGATTTACCGGGAAGACCTCTTTTATATTCTACTACTGAGGAATTTTTAAGGAAGTTCGGCTATTCGAGTTTGGATGATTTACCGCCGCTTAATGAATTTGGTGTAAATGAGGAAGAATTACCTAAAACGCTATAAAGAAAAAATAAAAAATACCGATATTTAGCATAGCAGAGGAGAGAAAAATATGCAAATATTTCTTACTGTATTGATAATTTTAATAGCGATTATAGTTATTTTTGTTTTAACGAATATAAGAGTGTATGCTGAATTTGATAATGTGTCTGATTGTAATAAGGTAAAACTTAAGGTATATGCTTTTTCTTTTATTCCTGTTTTTGTTATGAAAAAGGATATAAAAGGAGAGGGAAAAAAACAAAGTATAAAAGAAAAGCTTGGTATGGCTGTTGATTTCTTAATAAAAAGCAAGGCTGATCCCATTGAATACGCAAAAAAAGAGGTAAATAAATCTGATAAGATTCCTAATTCGGTAAAAAAATTTGAATTTAATAAGATTTTTTTGGAAAATGCTAATTTAAATCTTTGTTTAGATTTTAATAATGCGGCGTTATCGGCGATAGGATCCGGTGCGATTAACGCGGTTATAAGTATGGTACTTGGGAAATATAAAGATAATATTGATGGCCCGGTTAATTATAAGATTTTTCCGGGATATAGCGGTAATGGAGTAAAACTTGAGGCTTCTGTTAAAATTAGAATAAAAGCTAAATATGTTGTTAAACTATTAATAGCGTATATAAGAGAAGGAGGAAAGTAGTATGAATAATGAACATCCTATAGACAGTTTAATGACTGCATCTATGAGTAATATTAAAGAAATGGTTGATGTAAATACGATTGTAGGAAATCCTGTAACTGTTCCAGGGGGAACTACGATTATTCCTATTTCTAAAGTTTCGTTTGGGTTTGCTGCCGGTGGTAGTGAATTTGGAAATGCTACTGAAAAACAATTGCCTTTTGGTGGCGGAAGTGGTGCCGGAGTTACTATACATCCGGTAGGTTTTTTGGTTGCATCGAGTGATGAGGTTAAATTTATTCCTGCTGATCAACCGTCGGTTACGGACAAGTTGGTTGATTATATTCCTGAGTTACTTAATAAGATACAGGAATTAATTTCTAAAGATGATGAAAAAAATAAAAATGAGAAGAAGTATGAAGGAAAAAATGGAGCTGTATATGTTTCAGAAGATATAGAAAGTTAAGCGATTATGATTGAGATTTTAGCCCATCGGTTTTTGGCAATCGATGGGCTAAAATTTTTATTTAAATTATGTAGTTATCTAAATTTACGATAGTTTTTTACTCTTGAAAAATATGTAAATGTGTAGTACACTTTAAATGCAAAATTTGAATGGAGAATGTTGATTATGCAAAATATATATACTTTTTTAGATTATTTTTTGCCGTTTGAGTGGCTTGAATATGATTTTATGAAAAATGCTTTTTTGGCGACTATTTTGATTGGGCTTTTGTTTGGATTTTTAGGAAGTATGGTTGTAAATAATAAGCTTTCTTTTTTTTCTGAAGCTCTTGGTCATTCCGCATTGACCGGTATAGGGATAGGCGTTATTTTAGGGGTATCTGATACCATTTATTCTATGATAGTTTTTGCTATGATTATGGCGACTTGTATTTGGTTTATAGAAAAGAAGAAAACAATGTCTACTGATACGGTAATCGGTGTGTTTTCGTCTACTGCTGTGGCGTTAGGATTAGTTTTGCTTTCAAAAGGTGGAAATTTTAATAAATATTCAAATTATTTGATTGGTGATATTTTGAGTATTACCAGTGAAGAGATATTTCTTTTGCTGATTACTTTTATAGTTACTGTTATTGTTTGGAGTGTATTGTTTAATAAATTGATTTTATCCGGAGTAAATGTTTCTATTGCTAAGAGTAGAAGAGTAAATGCGGATATATTAAAATTAATATTTATATTGATACTTGCTGTTGTTGTTATGATTTCTATAAAATGGGTAGGAATTTTGATAATAAATTCGTTACTTATATTACCGGCTGCGACTGCTAGAAATATTTCTAAAAATATAAGACAATATACTGTGCTTTCGGTGGTATTTTCGCTAATTTCTTGTATGATAGGGTTAATTGGTTCATATTACTTAGAAACAGCAGCAGGTGCGTCGATAGTTATGGTGTCGGCAGTGTTTTTTGCAATAAGTTTAGTTGTTTCAAAATTTTGTTGAAATAAAATTATTTGAATAAAGGAAATAAAATTAAGGGAAACGGAGTTGAGAATTTTATGTATAAAATAGTAAAAAAAGAAATGCTAAATTCCACAGTTTGTAAAATGATGATTTCTGCGCCGTTGGTGGCTAAAAAGGCTGAACCGGGGCAGTTTATAATACTTAGAACTAATAATGATAGTGAGAGAATTCCTCTCACTATTGCTGATTTTGATAGAGATAAGGGAACTGTTACTATTATTTATCAAATTGTCGGTGGAAGTACTATGGAATTGAATGAGAAAAAAGAAGGGGAATGTATAGAAGATTTTGTTGGCCCTTTGGGAGTAAAAAGTAAGCTTGATGGATTAAAAAAAGTTGCAGTTGTTGGCGGCGGAGTTGGATGTGCTATTGCGTATCCTGTTGCTAAGAAATTAAATGAATTGGGTACTACTGTTCATTCTATAATAGGCTTTAGAAATAAGGATTTAATTATTTTGGAAGATGATTTTAAAAAGGTTAGCGAAGAAACTATTATTATGACTGATGACGGAAGTTACGGCGAAAAAGGGTTAGTAACTAATGCGCTTGAAAAACTTATTTTAGAGGGAAATAAATATGACGAAATTTTTGCTATTGGTCCTATTATAATGATGAAATTTGTTACTGAGGTTTCTAAAAAGTATAATTTAAAAATTACTGTAAGTATGAACCCGATTATGATTGATGGTACAGGTATGTGTGGCGGTTGTAGGTTGAATGTTGGAGGAGAAACTAAATTTGCTTGTATTGACGGTCCTGATTTTGATGGAAAATTAGTGGATTTTGACGAAGTTATGAGACGTAATGGTATGTATAAGGAATTTGAAACTCACGTAAGAGATAAAGAATGTAATTTGTTTAAGAAGGAGGTAAAGTAATAATGCCGAATATGGAACTAAGAAAAACTAAAATGCCGGTTCAAGAGGCGAATGTAAGAAATAAAAATTTTGATGAAGTAGCGCTTGGTTATACATATGAACAAGCTATAAATGAAGCGAAAAGATGTTTAAATTGTAAGAATAAACCATGTCGCTCGGCTTGCCCTGTTGCGATTGATATTCCGGCTTTCATAGAAAAAGTGGCTAATGAGGATATGGAAGGTGCTTATGAAATTATTTCACATTCTAGTTCTTTACCGGCGGTTTGCGGAAGAGTTTGCCCTCAAGAAAATCAGTGTGAAGGAAAATGTGTTCGGGGAATAAAAGGAGAGGCTGTCGGAATAGGTAGACTTGAAAGGTTTGTAGCGGATTATCATAGAGAAAATGCTGATAAAAAATTAACTTTACCTGTAAAAAACGGACATAAAGTAGCTATTATCGGTTCAGGTCCGTCCGGATTAAGTGCTGCCGGTGATTTGGCTAAAAAGGGGTACTTTGTAACTGTTTTTGAAGCTCTTCATTTAGCCGGTGGAGTTTTAGTTTATGGTATTCCTGAATTTAGACTCCCGAAAGCTATTGTTGAAAATGAAATAAATAATTTAAAAAGAATAGGTGTAGATATTCAGACTAATGTCGTAATCGGTAAAACTATTACTATAGACGAATTATTTGATGATGGGTATGAAGCTGTATATATAGGAACAGGAGCCGGACTTCCTAGATTTATGGGAATACCCGGAGAAAGTTTTAAAGGTGTTTATTCAGCTAATGAGTTTTTGACTAGAATTAATCTTATGAAGGCTTATAAAGATGATTCAAAGACGCCTATAAAACGTGGAAAAAATGTTGCAATTGTTGGCGGAGGTAATGTTGCTATGGATGCAGCAAGGTGTGCTAAGCGACTTGGTGCGGAGAATGTGTATATTGTTTATAGAAGAGGAGAAAAAGAACTTCCAGCACGTTTAGAAGAAATAGAACATGCAAAGGAAGAGGGGATTGTTTTTAAAACTCTTACTAATCCTGTTGAGATAATTGGAGACGAAAATGGCGATGTTATTGGTATGAAATGTGTTGAAATGGAACTTGGAGAAGCTGATGAGAGTGGTAGAAGAAGTCCTGTTAAAAAAGAGAATTCGGAGTTTACGTTTGATATTGATACAGTTATTATGGCGATAGGAACAAGCCCTAATCCGTTAATTGGTAGTACGACAAAGGGACTTGATATAAATAAACGTGGTTGTATTGTTACGACTGATGAGTTTGGAGAAACTAGTCGTAAAGGAGTATTTGCAGGTGGAGATGCTGTTACCGGAGCTGCGACTGTAATTCTTGCTATGGAAGCCGGTAAAAAAGCTGCTATTGCTATTGATAGATACATAAGTTGAAAAATTCAAAATAAAAATTTAATCGAATTTTTCAACGAGGACGTGTTTGAGCGGGAAAACTAATGATATTATCTTTTGATAAGTAATTAAGCCTGATCAGTAACAAATCAGTTGATTTTTTGTTTGTTTTTCTTGACAAACAGCTTAGACAATTGTAGAATTACATTATGTTAGACAAACGTAAAAATTAATAAGTACATGAAAATATTTATGTATAGAGGATTAGGAGAAGAATTATGAAAAATTTAAGTAAAATACCTGATAGTGAACTTGAAATAATGATGGTAATTTGGGATGCAAATATGAGTGTTACGTCTGATTATATAATGGATAGACTGAACAAAAATTGGGCGAAACCGACTTTACTTAATTTACTTGGGAGATTATGTGAAAGAGGATTCTTAGAGTGTACTAAGTCGGGAAGGTTTAATGTTTATACTTCTAAAGTAGCGAAAGATGATTATTTAGAACTTGCAAGTCGAAATTTTTTAAAGAAACTACATCATAATTCTTTAACTAGTTTAGTTGCGAGTTTATATTCCGGAGAGGGAGTTACAAAGGAAGATTTGGAGGAGCTTAGGAAATTTATTGAGGAGGCAAAATAAACATATTTTGAGTTTAAAAAAGCCCGGGACAGAGTTTATACTCATACCCCGAGCTTTTTACCGTTCTAACTCAAAGTCTTTATCTAAATTTTTAATCTCTCGTTGCATTTTATTACGATAAATTCGAACTTCTTCATTGATTTGATCTTTGGATAAGTTTTTATTCTCTGATATTTCTTTGATAAGTTTCGAATATTTTTCAATGATTTTATTTAATTCTTTATCTTTCTTATCTTCTTTTTCTCGAGCAATGTAGCGTTTTTGGAATTCATTCATTATCGCAGAAACATACAAAAGGTATTTTAGCAATTCTTCTTTAGATTTTATAGCTTTCTTCATTTTTTCGCCGATACTTTTCCAAAATCCTTCCTTTTGCATTATTTCGTCAAAAGTTTTTTCGTAAACTTCTTTATCTTCGGAAATATTTTCTTCAAAAGTCTTTTTTATTAAATTAAGCATGTCAACAGCTATTTGTTCTAAATTAGTTATTTCGTTAAATTTGTCTATAAATTCGTCAATCTTGTCAAATAATTTTTGAAACATATTCTCCTCCTAAGTTAAAAAATGTTATAGGTCAGGCTTAATACTTATCAAAAGATAATATCATTAGTTTTTCCGCTCAAACACGTCCTCGGTAAA
>CAYYWT010000041.1:0-9203 GCA_964475435.1 uncultured Eubacteriales bacterium | reverse complement strand
CGCTCTTTAAACTAATGATATTATCTTTTTGAAACAAGTAGACTGAATAGTAACAAAAAATGATATTTTTTTTGATTTTTGTATTGACATTTGTTTAAAAATATTTATAATAATATAAGTAATGTTTATGCAGCATTAGCTCAGTTGGTAGAGCAACTGACTCTTAATCAGTGGGTCCCCGGTTCGAGCCCGTGATGCTGCACCAATAAAGGTTCTCAATTATTTGAGAACCTTGTTTTTTTGGCGATATCGGGTATAAATTTTACCTTGAATTATATCTTGACAATGCCATATAATTTGAGTAACATATAGAATGTTATCTATATTGATTTTGCGAATTTATTTTTGCAAACTTAGAGGAGGAATGTAGTATGCCTGAGAAAGAAGTTGTGTTGACTTACGAGGGTCTAAAAAAATTGGAAGAGGAACTTGATTACTTAAAAACTACAAAGAAAAAGGAAGTAGCTGAAAGAATTAAGGAAGCAAGAGGGTTTGGAGATCTTTCTGAAAACTCTGAATACGATGATGCTAAAAATGAACAAGCTGAGGTTGAAGCTAGGATTATAACTATTGAAAATATGCTAAGAAATGCTAAGGTTATATCTGATGATGACATAGATTCTAAAACTGTTCAGATTGGAAATAAGGTTACTGTTTTAGATGTGGAAATGAATGAAGAAATAGAGTATACAATAGTTGGTGCTACTGAAGTTGATGTTGTGAATAATAAAATCTCTAATGAATCTCCTATGGGAGAGGCTTTAATCGGCAAGAAAAAGGGAGCTAAAGTTAAGGTTATGGCTCCGATTGGAGAAATTGAATACAAAATAGTTAATATTACGAAATAGTAACTAAATATATAAATACCGCATATAATAATGAAGAATTAATTTTAATGTTAATTCTTCATTTTTTTGACTTTGGGTCGGGACGGAGGCTTATATGAGCGATTTTTGCGGTATGATAAAAAGAGAAGAAGGCTATTTAGATATTTTAAATAGTGAAACACTAAAGATTTACAAGTACAAGGGAGAAATATATATTGTTGCGTATGACGGAGATATATATAATAAAGACGAGATTAGGGAGGAACTTATTGCAAGAGGAGATTATTTTAATACTGATGAAGAAGAAGAAATGATATTGAAGTGCTTTTTGGCTTTTAGAGAAGATGCTTTTAAAAAGTTTGAAGGTGTATTTGCTGTTGGGATTTATAATGTAGATGATAAAAAATTAATTCTTGCAAGAGATCCTATTGGGGCTAAGTCTATGTTTTTTTCAATAGTAAAAGATGATGTGATTTTTTCTAATAATGTAGGTAATATAGTAAAATCTCGATATGTAAAGCCTGAGGTTACTTATGAAGGAATTGCTGAATTAATGACGTTAGGGCCTTCCAGGCGACAAAACAGTGCCATATTTAGAAATGTAAATCAATTAGAGGCGGGAAGTTTTTTAGAATTTAATTATCCGAACATAGTTATAAAAAAATATGATGATTTTGAAGCGTTTAGCTTAAATGAGTCTTTTGAAGATACTGTTGAAAATGTGCGCGAAATGGTTATTGATTCTATTTTAAAACAATATCCTAAAGATAAAGAGGTATGTGCTTTATTATCCGGTGGACTGGATTCTAGTATTGTTACGACGGTTGTTTCCGATATAACAAAAGAAGAAGGAAATATGCTAAAGACTTTTTCGGTTGATTATGAAGGAAATGAAACTTTTTTTGAAGCTAATGATTTTCAACCTAATTCAGATGGTGAATGGATAAAGAAAATGGTGGAATTTTTGAATATTGACCATACTAACATAAGATTATCCAGTGAGGAATTAGTTGACTCACTTAATACAGCAATGATAGCGAGAGGTTTCCCTGGAATGGGCGATATAGATACATCACTTTTAAGATTTTGCGATAAAATGAGTGAAAGAGCTGATATCGGAATGGGGGGCGAATGCGCTGATGAAGTTTTTGGCGGATATCCGTGGTTCCATAGAGAAGCGTTAATTGAGTCTGATTTTTTCCCTTGGATTCGTTCTGTAACAGAGAGAGGTGAGTTTGTTAATCAAGAAATAAAACATAATGTAAATATAGTTAAGTTTGCAAAAGACATATATAGTGATGAATTAAAAAAAGTACCGATTTTGGAAGGAGAGAATGAAAAAGAGAGAAGAATAAGAGAAATCGGTTATTTAACATATAGATGGTTTTTACCTGTTTTACTAGAGCGTCAAGATAAGATGGCAACAAAAGCTAATTTTAAAATAAGAGCTCCGTTTTGTAATTTTAAGCTTATGAAATATGTTTATAATATTCCTTGGGAATATAGAATACGAGGAGATATGGAGAAAGGATTACTTAGGACAGCATTTAAGGATTTATTGCCGAAAGAAGTAATCGCAAGAAAGAAAAGCCCGTATCCTAAGACTTTTAATCCAAAGTATAAAGAGCTTGTTACAAGAGAATTAAGCCATATTATCGAAAATCCTACATCGCCTATTTTGGATGTAATTGATTTAGATAATGTAAAACGACTTATGTATGAAGAAGAAACCGCTAACAGACCTTGGTTTGGACAATTAATGCGTGGCCCTCAAGTTATGGCTTTTTTAATTCAGGTTAATAGTTGGATGAAGGAATTTAGAGTTTCTATTGTTTAAGGAGGGATAAGGTATTTTTAGGAGAAATGCGGCAAGTAAAATAAGAAAACGGTTTGTGGATATCGGAGATATACCGAGCGAACTTGTAACTAATTGTTCACGTATGGTTTTGATGGGAAATAATGAATTTATGATTGAAAATTATGATGGAATTATTGAATACGAAGTGAATAGAATTAGAGTAGGTACTGCTTCGGGTGAAATTACTATTATGGGAAATGAACTTTTAATAAGTGAATTGGATAATGAAGAATTACTCGTTAGTGGTCATATAAAAAGTATAGAATTGGAAGGGAATGAGTAATTTTGGGAGACAATTTATTTTCAAAGACAGGGAAATTTTTAAAAGGGTATGTCACTGTTTGTATTGAGGGGATATTCTTAGAAAAATTTACTAACCTTTGTGCGATAAATTGTCTACCTTTTTGGAATGTAAAAAGGTATGGAATGGCTAAAATGGTAGGTTCGACTACTATATCCGGTTACCGTAAGATGAGACATATAGCTAAAAAGTGCGGGTGTAGAGTGAAAATAAGCAGACGTAGGGGTGTTCCGTTTGTTATACATAAATATAGAAAGCGTAAAATTTTTATTGCGGGAATTGTTGTATTTTTTGCACTTATTAAGGTGAGTGGATTATTTATTTGGCAAATTGACGTTAGCGGAAATGTTTCACCGATAGAAAATCAAATTGTTTTACAAATGGAGGAGCTTGGGATAAAACCGGGAATTAGAAAAAGTCAAATAGACATAAGAGATCTTGCAAGTAAGCTGATGGTAAAGAGAGATGACTTAAGTTGGGCCGGAATAGAAATAGACGGAATGAGGTTAAAGGTTAGAGTAGTTGAAAAGGCTAAAGTACCTGAGAGGATTGATGAAAAAGCTATTTGTAACATAGTCGCAAGTAAGCCGGGATTGATTATCGGAATTAATACTTTGCAAGGAACACAAATGGTAGAGGTTAACGATGTTGTAGATAAGGGAGAAATAATAGTGTCCGGAATTATCGAAATGGAGCAGTTTCCGGATAAAACGGAGTATGTTCATTCATTGGCTGAAATAGAAGCTAAGGTTTGGTATGAGAGAAGTAAAACTTTAACCTTGTCGTCTGTTAGACAAAATGAAGAAATAGAATTAATTGCTTATAATATTGCGTTAGATAAAATAAATCAAGAAATACCTAAAGAGGCGAAAGTTGCAAACATAACGAAAAATATAAGCTATGGGGAAAACTGTGTTACTGTAAATGTTATTGTGGAAACTATTGAAGATATTGGAATTGAAGTCGAACTAAGTAGCTAATTCGTTGTTGTGAAAACTCTTGAAAACGCTTGATTATTTTGTTAGAATATATATGTATGCGATTTTGTGTATTGGAGCAAATCCACGAATTATATTGTAGACCCGATTTATGTCGGTTTATCGCATACATAAGTAAAAAGGTATCCTTTTTATGGGATACCCTTTTGCTTTACGCGTTTTTTGTAAAGGAGTTTTTATTATGTGGAACAGCTATTTTTTTCAGTTGCAAAAAAAGTACAATATGCGTATAAGTACTAAAATGCCGTTGGTATTTAGGTTTGACGGTAAACAAATTACTAAGAATAAAGATATTAATTTAATGGACAACTATGATGGAAGCTTTTTTAATTCTTTAGAAAAAACGGCGAGATTTTTTACTGAAAAATACCATTGTTATGCTATTTTCGGTTCGGATGAGATTAGTTTTATTATCCCGGATCCGAATGTGGTAATTTGTGATTTAGAGCCGAATGATAAAACTACTCATTCTCAAGAGTTGATTGCGTTATTTTCTCAGTATTTTTTTGATTACTTTAATCATTTTGATACACAACGTAAAATTTTTTGGCACGGAAAATGCTTTTCTATTCCGGATAATAAGATTTCGTCGTATGTAAAATATCGTTCGGGTATAATAAAAAATGTTATGGTTACTTATTTTGCTAAAAGTAACAGAGTTAATAATGATCTTGGACTTAATGATAAAATCAGTATGTGTAAAACTTTACCCGGATATAGTGAATTTATGAAAGTTCAAGATGGTATTTTGTTTTTTTGCGGTATGAAACTTGATCTTGATGAGTTCTTAAAAACGGGAATTAAAGTAGAAGTGATTAGTGATGACTTTATAGATAAAGAAATTGTTATGGATTTTGATGACATAGATGTTGAGATGTTATGAGGTGGAAATTAATGAATAAAAAAAGAATTGCTATAGTATGTGGCGGAATTTTATTGATTGTATTAATGGCGATTACAGTCTATAAGTTTTCAGGTATTTTTAATAAAGAGGTTATAGCTAAAGAGCCTGAAATTATTGAGAAAAAACCGGACAGTCTTAATATAAAAATGGTAGGAGATGATTTAATTCATAACACTATTTATTTTGCGGCAAAGACTGAGGATGGGTATGACTTTGATATGCTTTTTGAACAGGTAAAAGATGATATTGAGTCGGCAGATGTTGCTATTATTAATCAAGAGACTATTTTTGTTAATAATCCTAACAGGTATAGTTCGTACCCTACGTTTGGAAGTCCTACCCAAGTTGGAGACAGTATTGTTAAAGCGGGATTTGATGTCGTTACGCACGCGACAAACCATACGCTTGATAAGGGCGTATCCGGAATAAATGATACGCTTGAATTTTGGCGAGAAAATTATCCTGATATAGATGTTTTAGGAATTCACGCCAGTGAAGATGAGAGTAAAATTTCATATTTGGAAAAGAACAATATTAAACTTTCTTTTGTTAATTATACTTATGGATTAAACGGACTTAATTTGCCAAAAGATAAAAGCTATATGATAGATTT
Source organism: uncultured Eubacteriales bacterium (assembly GCA_964475435.1). Lineage (GTDB taxonomy): Bacteria > Bacillota > Clostridia > TANB77 > RGIG9151 > RGIG9151. Next base: position 3,702 of record CAYYWT010000041.1, on the reverse strand, counting down.
ATTGGGAGACGGTACTGAGCTTAGTGAAAATGTAAGGATTGCTAAGGAAAACAGTGATATTATGATTGCTATTTTGCATATTGGTACGGAGTATGTGTACAAGCCTACAAAATATCATAAAAAGTATGTTGATATGTGTATAGATAATGGAGCGGATATTGTAATTTGTGCTCATCCGCATGTTTTAGAACCATATAAAAAGGTTACTACTGAAAATGGAAATACAGGGTTAGTATATTATTCTTTGGGTAATTTTATTTCCAATCAAAGGAAAATCCCAACATTACTTGGGGGTATGGCTGATATAACTTTGGAGAGAAATAGTGATGGAAAGGTTGAGATTAAGGATTATTCTTTAATTCCATTGGTTACTCATTATACAGATAGCTATTATACAACATATAAATTAAAAGACTATACCAATGAATTGGCAAGTCAACATAGGATAAGCAGAACTGAGAATTTTTCTGTTGAAATTCTTTGGGATTTGTTTAATGAGATTATGAATACTGAAGTTTAAAAAGGTGATGTTAAATTGAAGAAAATTGAACTTTTATCTCCGGTTGGAGGATATGAACAATTTATAGCTGCGGTTGAAAGTGGAGCTGATGCTGTTTATCTTGGCGGTACTGCTTTTAATGCAAGGAATTCTGCTAATAATTTTTCTGATGAGGAATTAAAAGAAGTTATAAAATATGCTCACGCAAGGGGAGTTAAGGTACATCTTACATTAAATACATTGATACACGATAGAGAGATTTCGGATGTAATTGAATTTGCTAAATGTGCGTATAAAAGCGGAGTAGATGCGTTTATTGTTCAGGATTTAGGCGTTATAAAGCTACTAAAGGAAGTTATGCCGGATATTGTCATTCATTTTAGCACTCAGGGCACTATATATAGCTTAGAAGGCGTTAAGGCTGTTAATGAGTTAAACTTTGAAAGAGTGGTTTTGTCCAGAGAATTATCTTTGGATGAAATTGAAAACATTTGTAAGAATACTAAAACGGAGATTGAAGTTTTTGTGCATGGCGCTTTGTGTGTATGTTATTCGGGACAATGTCGTCTTAGTAGTTTGGTTGGTGAACGTAGCGGAAATAGAGGAAAGTGTGCTCAACCTTGTAGACTTCAATATACAATTTTTAAGGATAATGAAAAGTGTGTAAAAAATTATTGTATGAGTCCTAAGGATTTATGCGGTATATATGATTTAATAAGACTTATTAAGGCGGGAGTTTCTTCTCTTAAGATAGAGGGAAGGTTAAAATCTCCTGAGTATGTTGCATGTGTTACAAGTATATATAGAAAGTATATTGATTTAGCGTATGAACTTATTGAAAAGAAGGAAGAAGATAAGTTTACGGTGGATTTGGAAGATATAAAGAAACTTGAACAAGTTTTTAATCGTGGTGGATTTTCTAAAGGATATTATCACGGAAAACTTGGTAAGGATCTTATTTGTCGTGAACGTCCGAAACATTGGGGAAGATACCTTGGCAAGGTAATAGAGTATGATAGAAAAAGAAAACTTGTTAAGGTTAAACTTGATGAGAGTTTAAATATGGGAGACGGCGTTGAGATTGTAAATGAGAATTTGCCCGGAAATATTGTTACATATATTGAAAAGGATAAAAAACAAGTAAAGAGTGCTAACCCTTTTGAAATTGTTAGTATTGGGGATATTACAGGTATTATAAATAAAGGAGATAAGGTTTACAAGATTTCTGATAAAAATTTAAATTCGGATTTGAGGAAGGTAATAGACGGAAAATTTCATAGGAAATTGCCGGTTGATATGGAGCTTTTGGCTAAGGTTGATGAATGTGTGAAATTAAAAATGTCTGACGATGCTGGAAATGTTTTTGAAACTAAAAGTGAATATGTTGCTCAAGAAGCTATAAATAAGCCACTTACGTATGAATCAGCGATGGCGAGTTTAAGTAAATTAGGAGATACGCCTTTTTTCTTGAGAAATCTTAAAACTGAGATTTGCGGAAATGTGCTTATTCCTGTTTCTGTGTTAAATGAGTTAAGAAGGGAAGTTGCCGAAAAGCTTTATAGTAAAAGATGTGAAGTTAAAGAGAGGAATATTAAAAAAGATTTTTACACGATTAAGTCGCGAAATAAAACTGTTAGTTCTAAATTATCTGTTTATTTGTATAATACGAAGAATTTAGAGGGACTTGAACTGGCAGATAGGATTTATGTGCCGATTGAGGAGCTAAATGAGGAAATTAAAAGTAAATTTTGTGGTAAAGAGATTATACCTTATTTGGGAACTGTAACTCGAGGAAATAAGTATGATTTTACGGGACTTGAAAGTGTTCTTGTCGGAAATTTGGAACATTTTGAGCTATGTAAAGGAATTGAGAATATTTATTGCGATTTTTCGTTGAATGTTTTTAATTCTTATTCAGCGAGTTTACTTGAAGAACTTGGAGCAAAGGGGATAAATTTATCTTTTGAGCTTAATTTAGATGAAATAAAGCTTGTTAGTACCAAATTAGAGACGGAAGTTACTGTTTACGGAAGGTTACCTCTTATGGTTAGTGAGCATTGTCCGATAGGCTCTGAGGTTAAAGGGCATATAAATTGTAATTTGTGTCAAAGTGGTCAATATTATTTAGAGGATAGGACTGGCGAAAGATTTCCTATTATTACCGAGAGAAAGGCTTGCAGGTCTACAATACTAAATGGGAAAATATTGTTTACTCCTGAGGTTGTTGGCGAATTAAAAAATAGAGTTGATTATTTTAGAGCTTATTTCTTTGATGAGAGTACAGATGAGAGAAGAAGAATTTTAAAGGCATTGAAAAATGGAGATAAGGTTAATACTACCGGTTATACTTCGGGTCATTTTTATAGAGGTGTTTAGATTATGAGTTGTAATTTATGTCCGAGAAATTGTAATATTGATAGAGATAAACAAGTTGGCTTTTGTGGTGAGAGTAATAAGATAAAGATTGCACGTGCTGATTTGCATCAGTGGGAAGAGCCTTGTATTTCCGGAGAAAATGGTTCGGGGACTGTGTTTTTTACGGGTTGTTCGTTAAAGTGTGTTTTTTGCCAAAATTATCAATTGAGTCACGAGAATTATGGGAAAGAAGTTAGTATTGAGGAGCTTAGTGATATATTTTTAAGACTTCAAAAGAGAAAGGCTCATAATATAAACTTGGTTACTCCGACTCATTTTGTGCCTCAGATTATTGAGGCGTTAAAGCTGGCTAGGGATAAGGGATTAAGCGTTCCTATTGTTTATAATACGAGCAGTTATGAGAGTGTTGAAACTATAAAAATGTTAAATGGATATGTTGACGTGTATTTGCCTGATTTTAAGTATTTTTCTAATGATTTAGCTAAAAAGTATTCAGGGGTTTCGGATTATTTTGAAAATGCGTCTAATGTTGTTCGCGAGATGTTTAATCAAGTTGGGGAATTTGTGCTTGACGAAAATGGAATGATTAAGCGGGGTATGGTTTTAAGACATTTAATTTTACCCGGGTGTATAGAGGATTCTAAAAGAGTTATTGAGTATGTTTACGAGCTTTTTAGAGATAAAATTTTTATAAGTATTATGAATCAATATACTCCGCTTAAGACTGTTGAAAAGTTTTCTGAGATAAATAGAAAGGTTACTGATGAGGAGTATGACGAGGTTGTAAATTTTGCGTTAAATCTTGGAGTTGAGAATGCGTTTATCCA
>CAYYWT010000040.1:0-9372 GCA_964475435.1 uncultured Eubacteriales bacterium | reverse complement strand
TCGCTCTTTAAACTAATGATATTATCTTTTTAAAACAAGTAGACTGAATAGTAACCAATAAATTTATATTCAAAGAAAAAAACGGCTACAATCCATTTTTACAGATTATAACCGTTTTCCTTTAACAGGGAATTTTAAACTCTTAATTAGTAGATTTCTTACGCATCATCCATACTGACCATATGTTTGCAGATAAGCATATCGAAGAATATGTTCCGGCAATCATTCCGACAAGTAAAGGTAATGAGAATTCTTTAATAGATGCAACATTAAAGTATATACTAAATCCGAATAATAACGCTAATGCTACAATTACAGACACACTTGTAAATATTGTTCTTCTTAAAGACTGATTTATACTTAAATTAATAAGCTCATCAACAGGCATTTTTCTATGAAGATTTTGATTTTCTCTTATTCTGTCATAAATAACAACCGTATCGTTTACCGAATATCCAAGTATTGTAAGAATTACAGCAACGAAAGTCGTATTAAGAGGTAAACCAAATACCGAATATGCCATAATTGTTATTATTATATCATGAGCTAACGCCATAAAAGCACTAATTGCAGCAGACATACCGCCTATTTTCTTGAAGCCTAAAGCTATGTAAATAATAATCGCAATAGACGCCCAAACTGTCGCTTGAATAGCACGACTCTTCATTTCATCTCCGAAAGTCGGCTTTACTGTTCTAAACGTAGCCTTGCTATCAATATCTTCAATTCCATATTTCTCGGCAATTTTATTTATAACCAAATCTTTTTGGTCTTCTTCTAACGCACTTGTACTAATAGTAACACCTGATTTTATAACATTTCCGCTATCATCTCTTTGCTCAGACTTTTGTACTCTTGGTTGTTCACTTGGTACTGCCTCTTTTATAATTGCCTCTATCTCTGAATTCGCAACCTCAGAATTCAATTCAACTTCAATAATTGTACCGCCCTTAAATTCAATATCTTGTTCAAACCCTTTTACAAAGAAGGATACAAATGCAAGTATAATGAATGTTAAAGATATTCCGAAGAAAATCTTTCTGTTACCTACGAAATTAAACTTCATTTGTTTTAGCCCCCTTTTTCACTCCATATAGCGCTGTATTTTTTGAAAATACATTAGCAACATTTTTCATCATAAATCTTAACATAACCATAGACATAAACAAACTTAGTAATGTTCCTATGAATAACGCAATAGCAAATCCTTGAACAGGTCCATTTCCGAAATACCATAAAACTAAGCTTGAAATAATCGTTGTAAGGTTAGAATCACGAATAGCTGAAAAAGCACGTCCAAAAGCTAAATCTACTGATGTTTTTAATGTCTTTCCGCTAGCTAATTCTTCTCTTAATCTTTCATAAATAATTACGCTCGAATCAACAGCCATAGCAATTGATAAAATCATACCCGCAATTCCCGGTAATGTTAATGTTACTTGACCCCATTCATGAATTAAAATATATACTATCGCAAATAAAATCAAATTAACACAAGATACTAATCCAGGTAATTTATATACAAAAATTAAGAATAATATAACAAAAATTCCAGCTACAAGTCCGGCTTTTAATGTTATATCAAAAGCTTGTTGACCAATTGTAGGTCCTATATATTGTTGGCTCTCCGTTTGAAGCGAGAAAGGCAAAGCTCCGGAAGAGATCAAATCAGCTTGTTCTTGAGCTTCTTCCTTAGTAAAATTACCTGTTATAACCGGATTAGGCGTATCAATCTTAGATTGAACAGTAGGATAAGATATAACATCTTCGTCCAATAAAATAAATATAGGTTGTCCTATTAATCTTTCAGTAGCTTCAGCAAACTTTGACTGTGCCTCAGAAGAAATTTGAAGTTGTATAAAATATGAATTACCCTGTGTAGGGTCGTTAGACATAGAACCATACAAAGCTTTTGCACTTTCTACGTCTGCACCTTCCATAACTACTTTAGATACATCAGGCATTAAAGCTGTATTTCCTTCATCATCAACAGTTACCGTCATAGGCTCAACAAATTGTAATTTAGCTGTTTTACCTAAAAAATCACTTGCTTCCGCAGGATCTGTAAAACCAGGAATTTCAACAATAATCATAGGATTAGCGAGATTAGTCTCATCAACTGTTACTGTTGCTTCATTTAATCCTTTTGTGTCTAATCTTTTTCTAAATACTGTTTGTGCAGTAGCAAGACCTTCGCTTGTAATGTTTTCACCAACAGGCTTATATACAAGTCTTACGCCACCTGCTATATCTAATCCCATCCTCATATTAGACGTTCCTGGAATAATTTGATTCCCGGCAATATTAACGCCAAAATACGTACCAAAACCTAAGGCAACCGTAATTACGAGAACAAGCAAAAGATATGTAATACTTTTTGCTTTCATTTCTTATTTCCTCCCTTATTATGTTTTATCTATCAAAATCATCAAAGCTAAGTCGATTTGACTTTTCTTTAATCTGATCTTGCTCTTTTTGAGTCTGACTTTCTCTTTGACTATTATCTCGTATTTCCTCTAATAACTCATTTACTTCCGACATATACTGAGGAATATCGAATCTTTCTAAAACTTCTTGATAACCTACTCTTGTTTGTAATAGCAAATTAGATTCTTCAATATTTTCTATTGCTTCTTCCGGACTATTTTTTTCTTCTAAAACCTTAGAATATAACTCATTTCTCAAAGCAGCATAAATTTTATACTCATCATAATCGGCTATTTTTATAGCTTCCATAGCTTTTCTAGGAATTTCACGTAACTTATTACTTACACCTTCCATTTTCTCATAACCGTCATATTTCCCTAAAATATTCTTCAACAACTTAGGCGTATTTTCATCATTTATTTTTTCTGAAACAAATTTAACCCTGGAATTATAAAATTTTTCAACATACGGTTTTAAATATAAAGTCGAATCACTCCCCAAAGATAATTTATCAAAATTATCATTAGTATAAATTTTATCTTGTAACTCATTCGCTGTATTGTATTGAATTCGTTCTATTTCTTCTTCATTTAGTTTAATTTTGTACTTTAATGCATCAGTATTATTAGATAACGAACTCTCCCCAATAACAGAATCAAGCAAATTAACAACATTATTTTTGTTTTTATCAGATGTACAATATTCAGCCATAAAAGCAAAATTAGAAATATTGTTATCTAAAACCTCTTCCTCTTTACTATCTCTATCATAATCAGCATATGGTAAATAATCACTCAAAGCTCCTAAAATTTCTTCATTGCTTATAATTTCCCTATCTACTTCTCCGGTTAATAAGTACGCCCAAACTTCAGGATTAAACTCTTCTTCTCTTAAAAAATCTTGCATATTAGGTTCATTCTTTATAGCTGATTTAAGCGTTTTTCCAGTATATTCATCATAAGCCTCTCGCGGAATACTTACTTGTAAATATTCAGAATTATCATAATTATCACCAATCGTTTCTACAATTTTTTGGTAATCTTCGCCGTGAACAAAAGCGTTAAATTTTAAGGTATCATATGCATTTTTCCCGGTAACTCCAATTCCCGCAACAGTAGAAATTGTTAATGCTCCAACAGCAACTTTACCGAGCAAGTTTAATTTACCTCTTTCATCCTTAAATACCTTATTCGCGAAACTACGTTTTTGAGGTTTCGAAATTGTTCTTCTATTAGAATAATTTGCTACACTGCGATTTATATTGTTACTTACTCTAGTATAATTTTTAGCATTATTCATTCTATTTTTCATTTGTTGTTCTCTTGATATATTTTGAAAATTCCTCGATGTATATCCTTGTTGATTACCAACTCTAGAATATTCAGTATTTTTCATATATCCATTTGTATTTCGATATCCTTCCGGACGCTTATCCATAAAATCCACTCCCTGTTATTATTTACTCAACATCAATAAGGCTCCTTCCGGTCATTTCAGCCGGTATTTCTTCTCCTAATAATGTTAACATTGTAGGAGCTAAATCACATAACGCTCCTTCTCTTACCTTTTTCGCATCAGTTCCTATTAAAATAAATGGTGTGTCATTTGTTGTATGAGAAGTAACAGGCTCATTTTTTTCATAGTCAAACATAATATCCGCATTTCCATGATCAGATGTTATTAAAACATATCCATCTTGTTTTAATACAGCATCAACTACTTTTCCAACGCATTCATCAGTAACTTCTACTGCTTTCTTAGCAGCTTCAAAGTTTCCTGTATGTCCAACCATATCCGGATTAGCAAAGTTTAATACAACGACATCATAAATTCGCTTATCAATAGCTTCTACCGCTTTATCCGCAACTTCGTACGCACTCATTTCCGGTTGCATATCATAAGTGGCAACTTTCGGAGAAGGCACCAAAATTCTATCTTCGCCCTCAGAAACTTGTTCAACTCCACCATTAAAGAAAAAGGTAACATGAGCATATTTCTCAGTTTCAGCAATTCTAAGTTGTCTGTATCCTTTTTTACTTAAATACTCCCCTAATTTATTAACCAAAACTTCAGGCTTAAACGCAATATGAACATTTTTTAAGTTTTCATCGTATTGCGTCATACAAACATAGTACAATGGGAAACACCCTTTCTTACGTTCAAATCCGTCAAACTCTTCATTCATAAGCGCCCAAGTTATTTCTCTCGCTCTATCCGTTCTAAAGTTATAGAAAATAATCGAATCGTTAGCCTCAATTGTAGCAACGGGACTACCATTTTCCGTAATTACAACCGGTTTCATAAATTCATCCGTTTCATTTTTTGCATAAGACGCTTCCACTGCCTTTACAGGATCGTCAAAAGTTTCTCCACTTCCCATAACCATCGCGTTATAGCCAAGTTCAAGTCTTTCCCATCTTTTATCTCTATCCATTATGTAATATCTTCCCATAACGGTAGCTATTTTTCCTACGCCTACTTCATTTAATGTCTTTTGGAGCTCCTCCACAAAGCCTTTTCCACTCGTCGGTGGAACATCTCTTCCGTCCAAGAAACAATGAACATAAACATCTTTTAATCCATTCTCCTTCGCAAGCTTTAATAATGCAGTTAAATGACTTGTATGACTATGGACTCCACCGGTAGAAAGTAAACCGTATAAATGTAATTTTGAATTATTCTTTTTACAATTTTCAATAGCGCCTAAAAATTCTTCTTTTTTAAAGAAATCTCCGTCTTCTATTGACTTAGTAATACGTGCAAGTTCTTGATAAACAACACGTCCTGCTCCCATATTCATATGTCCAACCTCGGATGTACCCATCTGACCTTCAGGTAAGCCAACAGCAAGCCCACTCGTCTTTAATCTTGAATTAGGATATTTACTCATATACCCATCTAAATTAACCTTATTCGCAGCAGCAATAGCATTTCCTTTAATCTCAGGATTTATTCCAAATCCGTCCATAATTATAAGTGTAACTAATTTATTTTTCATTTTTTTCGCTCCCTTTTCTAGCCTTTTACGATTTCACTAAAGTCATCAACTTTAAGGCTGGCTCCTCCAACTAATCCGCCATCAATATCTGATGTTGAAAACAATTCATGAGCATTAGACGGCTTTACGCTTCCGCCATATTGAATTCTTACATTTTCAGCCGTTTCCTTATTATATAATTTCTCAACTACACTTCTAATAAATCTACAAGCCTCATTAGCATCATCCGAAGACGCAGTCTTTCCTGTACCAATCGCCCAAACAGGTTCATACGCAATTACCATATTACTTACAGCTTCTGCAGATATATCTTTTAACGCTCCGGTAGTTTGAGTTTCCAAAACTTTATGAGTAATTCCGTTTTCTCTTTCTTCTAAAGTTTCGCCAACACATACAATCGGTTTTAACTCATATTTCAATGCAGCTTTTAATCTATTGTTTGCTGTTTCGTCAGTTTCTCCAAAATATTGTCTTCTTTCGGAATGGCCTATTATAACATACTCTACTCCCGTTTCTTTTAACATTTCTCCGGAAATTTCTCCTGTAAATGCTCCGTTATCCGCCCAGTGAATATTTTGCGCTCCAACTTTAATGTTAGTTCCTTTTGTCGCCAAAACAACAGCAGATAAAGCTGTAAACGTAGGACAAACAACAACTTCCGCCTCCGCATTTTCTACTTTGTCCTTTAATCCGCTTACAAACTCAATAGCCTCCAACGCAGTTTTGTTCATCTTCCAATTTCCCGCAACAATTTTTTTACGCATAATACATTCCTCCTTATATTTTTATAACTTCTTTAACTGCATTCAAAATATTTTCAGCAATATTTAGGCAATTTTCAGCTTCTTCGTTAGATACAACAATTGCATTTTCATTAGGGTATCTGGTTTCTATGTAATATTGGCTAACAAACGCACAATCCTTTAAATATTGTGAAAATTCTCCTCTTTGTACCATTACTTTTTTACATAAATACAATAAGCTGTGTCCTTGCTCTAAAGTAGCGTATAAATATATAATAAGAGCTTTAAGTGCTTTTTCAATAGTTTGTTGGCAATGAAATGCAACATAGTCATTACCACAGTCATGTTCAAATAAAACTTTAGCAGACCTTAAATCACGTATAGCCTTATCTAGCCATTCCGCAGCAAGCATACTATCCCCCATATATCACAACTCCTTCTTTATATATGTTGTACGCAAAAGATGATGTATTTTTATGATAATTTTCCCATTCATCGGGAGTATAAATAACTATATCATAAGGCTTATCACATTCAATTTTTAAATACATATCTTTTAGTAATTCTCTTTTATCATTCGTTTCTATAATCACACATATATCTATATCACTGGTTATTTTTATGTGTTTTTTTGCAATTGAACCGAACAAAATAATTTTACGAGGTGAGTACATATTTACTATTTGCTCTTTTATTTTTTCTACTTCCTCAATAAATTCCTCAAACATAATTCCCCACCTCATAAAAATTACTTATTATTTAAACAATCAATTCCAGGTAATACTTTTCCTTCTATAAATTCTAGAGATGCTCCACCGCCAGTTGATACGTGAGTCATTTTAGAAGATAATCCGAACTTTTCAACAGCAGCAGCAGAATCTCCACCACCAATAATAGTAGTAGCATCAGTATTATTAGCAAGAGCTTCAGCTACCTTTACAGTTCCATTAGCAAACGTGCTTATTTCAGAAAATCCCATAGGTCCATTCCAAATAATAGTCTTATACTCTCCGATAACCTTTGCAAACTCTTCGGCAGATTTCGGACCAATATCTAATCCTTCCCAACCATCAGCTATATCGTTACTTTGCATAATCTTAGTTTCGGTTCCTTCCGCAATTTCCTTAGCACACACACTATCTTCCGGTAAGTAAACCTTTACTCCCTTTTCCTTAGCCTTAGCAAGTATTTCTTTAGCTAAATCCAATTTATCATTTTCACAAATAGACTCTCCTACATTTCCGCCCATAGCCTTAGCAAAAGTATAAGTCATTCCTCCGCCAATCATTAAAGCATCTACTTTATCCAATAAATTCTCTATAACACCAATTTTAGAAGATACCTTCGCACCACCTAAAATAGCTAAAAACGGTCTCTTTGGATTTTCTAACGCATCTCCCATAATACCAATTTCTTTTTGAATTAAATAACCACAAACAGCCGGTAAATAATCAGCAACTCCGGCAGTCGAAGCATGGGCACGATGAGCAGTACCGAAAGCATCGTTTACATATATTTCAGCCAAAGAAGCAAGTTCCTTAGCAAACGCAGGATCATTAGCTTCTTCTTCAGCATGCGTACGAACATTCTCAAGTAACATTACATCTCCGTCTTTTAATTCAGCCACTTTGCTCTTAGCATCTTCTCCAACTACATCTTTTGCAAAAGGTACATCACGGTTTAATAACTCAGCCAATCTCTTAGCAACAGGAGCTAAAGTTTGTTTATCTTTTGTTTTACCAATATGAGAGCAAAGAATAACCTTTGCATTATGTTCCATTAAATATTTTATAGTAGGCAAAGCCTCTGTAATTCTTCTGTCATCAGTAATTTTAGATTTGTCATTAACATCCAACGGCACATTAAAATCACAACGAACTAAAACTTTCTTTCCGCTAACATCAATATCTTCAATTGTCTTTTTATTCATTTTAATTCCTCCCTAAAATTAGATTTTCCATCCAGTTCAAAGTCTATCACAACAAATTTATCAAGTCAATTTTTTTGCAATTCTTTATATTATTTTTTGAGATAGATTTGGTTGGTATATAAAAGGAGCTGTAAAAAAACTCGTTTATTATTTAAATAACGTATCGTACTGTACCAAGCGAAACAAAAATTGCTTTTTTGTCCCTCTATGTAATTCACATTTTAAAGTGCTGTCAAGGACGTGAGCGTAAGCTCCGTTCCGCACTTTAACTTACCTCTATACTTCCCACAAAAAATATTTTTGGTAAGCGAGGTACAGTACAATACGTTATGAATTTTATGAGTTTTTTTACAGCCCCTTTTCTACTTTGTTTATTGTACCGGATTAGTTGTATAGTAAGTACCAGAAGGATTTTCAAGTTCAGCAATTTCCGTCGCTGTATACGAATTGCCCTCTTCATCATACCAAGTAGTCCCAGACAAAGTAGTCAATACTGACGCTCCTTCTACTCCTTTATTCGCTCCGTAAAAACTAAAGTCTTTTCCTAATGTAATTTGTTTAAGACTATTTGTACCACTAAACATACTATCCATATTAGTTACATTAATTGTGTCAAACTTACTTAAATTTAATTCTGTTAAACTACTACATCCATAAAATGTACACCACATATTTGTTACGTTGCTTGTATCGAAGTTACTTACATCTAGTTCTGTTAATTTACTACAATCTTTAAACATATATTGCATACTTGTTATTTTACTTGTGTTAAAGTTGCTTACATCTAATTCGGTTAAGCTACTACATCCAGTAAACATATGCAACATAGCTGTTACATTCCTTGTATCGAAATTACTTACATCTAATTTTGTTAAACTATTGCAATTTTGAAACATTTGTTGCATACTATTTACTTTACTCGTATTAAAACCACTTACGTCTAACTCTACTAAACTCTTGCAGTCATTAAACATACTACACATGTTTGTTACTTTACTTGTGTCAAATTTACTTACATCTAATTTTGTTAATTTACTGCAACCAATAAACATATGCCACATAGCTGTTACATTCCTTGTATCAAGTAGTCCTAGTCCGTTAATTTCGGTTACATTAGCAAAACTACTAAACATATTTTTGCAGCTAGTTCCTGCACTTATTGTATTACTTCCGTTTCCCGCTATTGTAATTTTATATGTACCGTTTTCGCTTCCGTCAGCTTCTAAGTATGCTGTTAAAATTCCATCAGCTTGATTACTAGACGCGTTCCAAGA
>CAYYWT010000039.1:0-9932 GCA_964475435.1 uncultured Eubacteriales bacterium | reverse complement strand
ATCTTAGGACCATAGAACGCGCCATCGCCTTCATTAATTCTATAATTATTTTCTCCGCAAATCTCATTTAAAACTCTCTTAAGATCCGCTTCAGCTCTATCCCAAGTTTCAATCTCGCCCATAAAGTCTTCCGGTCTTGTAGACAAAGTAAGTTGATACTCAAGCCCAAAAATACCATAAAACTTACTAGCAATCTCAACAATATCCTTAATCTCACTACCAATTTGCTCATCCGTAATATAGTTATGAGAATCATCTTGTCTAAACATTCTAACCCTAAACAAACCATTTAATTGACCGGACTTCTCATTTCTGTGAATAACATCAACATCATTAAAACGAAGAGGTAAATCCTTATAACTTCTTTGTTTATTCTGATAAATTCTAATAGAATTAGGACAATTCATAGGTTTTAAAGCTTGTTCCTTACCATCAGCATCCTCTAAAACAAACATATCCTCTTTATAGTGATCCCAATGTCCCGAAATCTTCCATAACACACTACTATTTAATTGAGGGCCGGAAAACTCTTGATAACCTCTAGCCTTATGCTCTTTCCTCCAAAATTCAATCAAAGTATTAAGCATTGTAAATCCCTTAGGAAGCCAATACGCCATACCCGGAGCCGTTTCATCAAAGAAAAACAAATCAAGTTCCTTACCAAGTTTCCTGTGATCCCTCTTTTTCGCTTCTTCAATTAAATTTATATACTCATCAAGTTCACTACTCTTCGGGAAAGAAATACCATAAATTCTTTGTAGCATCTTATTTTTCTCATTACCTCTCCAATACGCGCCCGAAGAAGAAAGTAATTTAACAGCCTTAATCTTACCCGTACTCATCAAATGAGGACCGGCACAAAGATCAGTAAAATCTCCTTGCCTATAAAAAGAAATCTCCTCACCTTCCGGTAACTCATTAATAAGCTCAGTCTTATAAGGTTCATCCTTCATAAGCTCTAAAGCCTTATCGCGTGGAAGCAAAAATCTTTCAACTTCAATATCTTCCTTAATAATTTTCCTCATTTCCTCTTCAATTTTAGTTAAATCATCCTCAGAAAAAGGCTTAGCCACATCAAAATCATAATAAAATCCATTATCTATAGCAGGACCAATCGCAAACTTAACATCAGGAAACAACCTCTTTACAGCCTGAGCCATAATATGAGAAGTAGTATGCCAATACGCCTTCTTACCGTTTAAATCCTCAAAAGTAAGAATATTTAACGCTGAATCCTCATTAATTTCAAATCTTAAGTCACAAACCTTACCGTTAACCTCACCAGCCATAGCATTTCTAGCTAATCCTTCACTAATGCTCTTCGCAACATCTAAAACAGAAACGCCATTCTCAAACTCTTTTTCAACATTACCCTTTAATAATACCTTTACCATATTCGAACCACCCTTTCAAAAAATTAAAATTATCCGCTCCAAAGCAGAAAATAAGCACGACACATCTATGCATAACAGCATAGGGACGTGTCGTGCTTCACGTGGTTCCACCCTATTTTATTCTCAATTAAAGCTTTAACGCAAGCTAACGTCCAAACTCCAAGGTGGTCTTCAAAAATCCCTTTCATAAAAGTACTTTCAGCAAACGTACCTTCTCTCTAAATGAAACAAGAAATCCTACTGTCCTCTTCAACGCTCAGAAAAAACTCAATGCAATAATTTTACTACAAAATAAAATCGTTGTCAATCTCATCTTTCTTGAACAAATGTTTGCATTTTAAAAAACAATGTGATACAATACATACAAAAGATTACGAAAGGAATGAAAAAAATGAGTAAAAAAGGCGAAGATAAACAAAAAAAGATTTTAGAATTCGTTAATGAATATATGAACGAGAACGGCTATCCGCCTTCTATCCGCGAAATATGCCAAGGTGTAGGATTAAGCTCTACCTCTACCGTCCACGCCCATTTAGAAACTTTAAAGAAAAATGGTCTTTTAGAAAAAGCCGATTCAAAATCTCGTGGAATACGCGTAAAAAATTCTAATGTTTCCGAAATAGTCGGAGAAAATGACGTTGTAAATATACCCGTAATCGGTAAAGTCGCCGCCGGCTCTCCGATTTTAGCTACTGAAAACCTAGAAAGAACTTTCCCCATTCCCGCCGACTTTATCGGAACCTCTACCCCTTCGTTTATGCTAAAAGTAAAAGGCGAAAGTATGATAGAAGCCGGAATATTCGACGGAGACTATATAATCGTAAAACAGCAATCCGTCGCTAATAACGGCGAAATTGTAGTCGCTTTGATAAACGACGAAGCGACTGTAAAAACGTTTTATAAAGAAAAAGACCATATTCGTCTTCAACCGGAAAACTCAACTATGGACCCTATTATAGTAAAAGAAGCCGTAATACTCGGAAAAGTTGCCGGCTTAATAAGAAAAATGTAATTGAATTCATTTATCATTAGAATAAATCGTTGTACTGTACCTTGAGGAACAAAAATTGCTTTTTTGTCCCTCTATGTAAATCACATTTTAAAGGTATCCAGGATGTGAGCGTAAGCTCCGTTCCGTCCTTTAACTTAGCACTACACTTTCCACAAAAAATATTTTTGTGGAGCGAGGTACAGTACAACACTTTATGGATTTTATGATTTTTTACCACCAAAATTACTAATGATGTTATTTTTGGTAAAACACCAAGTAGGTTAAACATTAACCTTTTTCTCTAAAATATCGTATTTCTTGTATAATACACATTCGATAAACTATAACCCGACTTTTGGTCTATCTCCCCTCTAATTTCTATCTTTACTCCATTATTAACTTTATCCGAATTATAAACCTTCTCTAATTTAAATGCCTTTATATATTCATACCTGCCGGTAGTCGCATTATCAGTACTAATCTCATAATCCGTTTCACCACTCCCCGGCGTAATAAGTTGTACTCCGTTCATTACCTCTACAATTCTATTTTCTTCATCAAACTTATATAATACATTTTGATCTATGAAATTTCCACTTTCATCAAACGTTCTAGGCTTACAAATTAAAAATCCATTTTCTTCAACTTTAGTATATTTACTAGTATTAGGATTAATCGGGTATCTCGCCTCTTGAATATCCTTTTGAAGTTGACTCATCAAAGAATTCACAGAAGATTGAACAACCATCTTATTATTTATATTAGCACTATCCTCTATACTCGAATTAATATAATTCCAAGCAAAAGGCAATATAATAAACATAAGCGCCACAACAACAATTAATTCAACTAAAGTAAATCCTCTATTATCTCTCATATATCTACAACCTTCCATAACTAGATTTCTTCCAATTAGTAATACCAATTAAGTCATTAATATCAATAAGTTCATCACCAATTTCAGTAACTATATAAGTAGAACCCGAACCATCATACGCAAAAGCATCAAACACTTTTCCTTGTTCTCCGGTAGTTCCTTCTACAACAACATTTCCATCGCCATCGGTTTTCGTTATATTAGTATTAGTTCCAAGATAATTACCGATTACAGTATTAATTACCTCATCTTTTGCGTCTTCTAAAATTAAAGTTCCGCCATTTATTGTTAAATTTCCTCCAACAATTAAAACTCCGCCAAACCGAGCTTCTCCGCTAACATTTACAGTCAAATTTCCTTTACAAATAATAATACCTTTATTACCATTTCCGCTCAAACTAACATTAACATTACCATTATTCATAATCAAATAATATTTGCCATCAGTAATATTTGTAATTTTTTCATTATCATTAAATGATTTTATCCAACCGCCAAAAATTTTATCCTTTGCTTTAGTTGTATCTACTTTTCCATTACTATCAATTGGTCGATAGCCAAAATATTTAGTGTATTTTTCATACTCAGTAGCCAAATTATCTCTAAAACTCGTATCAGTAGCCGTAACATTACTAGATCCAATTACCTTGCCGTTTTTATCAAACGCAGTTCCTTCAATGTATCTAACATTACTATCAACCGAAATGCTTTTTACTAAAGTACTACATAACCTTGCATACTCCGAAAAATATTTCCATTTTCTATTAACGTCAAAACTCTCCCCATCTTTATAATCACTAGGTTTAACAGAAAATCCGTCAGCTAAATTAATAGGGGCATGTTGTTTTTCATCATTAGACTTTCGTTCCATAAAATATGTAGAAAAAATTATCTTATCCGGAGAAAACATATAATCATTAACCGTTGTATCAAATAACGGAGTTTGGTACGCTAAATAATTTCCCTTAATAGCAATACTTTCTCCCGTTTTATAAGTCGTATCCGCATACCCTGTAAGAGTTCCGCTCTCGTCATATACAGGAATATTAGAAGTTCCCCTTACATCTTCAATAAAAGCACGACCTGCTAAATACAAATTTCCCAAAGTAAACTTTTTATTAGCTAAAGTTTTAGAATTTATAACAATACTGCTACTAGAGTCAGGTCCTTTATTATTAGTATCATTAAATCCATAGTAATTAGCGCCTGAACTTTGATTAATATCTACCGTTCCTTCACTATTTATCTCCAAATCATCTTCAGCTACAGCGTCTCCATTAAATGTTACATTTATAGCCTCTGTCGTATCCGATTTACCAATATATAAATTCCTATAATAAATAGGATTAGTTCCCGTACTAAGTGTAGTATTTCCATTTAAAACAATATCCTTAGAAGTAGCAATCCTAGAAGTCGATACCAAATTAGACACAGTTTCGGCAATTAATTTAGCTCCATTTTTCAACTCTATCGCCGTATCATTAGTACTATCTCCACCCAAAACAGTAATATCATTCGCAACTTTTAGCGTCGTACCACTTCCAATATCCAGCTTTCCTCCAACCACTACTCCTCCTTGATTAAGTAGGGCATTACTCAGCGTAATAGACTCTTGAGTAACAGACGAAACACTATCAAACTCAGGCGTACCAATTACAAAAGTAGCAGTCAACGTAGTCGGTGGCGTACTTTTATTCTTCTTAAAACGAGTCCCCACATCAACCTCAATTGTACCCGGAATACTGATCACAGGACTATTTATCTTTAAATAATTTTCACTTGTAGGTATATCCTCTGTTCCACCAACATCAACTATTCCCTCTTCGTCTACTATTCCATCATATCTATTTAGAGTTAAAATATTCTTCACAATATAATTTGGAGAAGTAACAGAAGTAATGGACTCCTCATATCTTTTCTTAAAAATACTATTATAAGCTTTATTTAATTCTTCCTCGTCTATTATCCCATTTTCATCCAAAAGGTTTTTTATAGACGCATTTTCAACATTATCAAGTTTATCGCTTTTAACATCGTCAAGTTCACTACTAACCTTCGACGACACATATTTATTCATAGCACCATTTTTAATTTCATCTTTCGTTGCTTTTGTTTGTTTATTCCACCAAGTTCTATACTCTTCTGAACCGGATTTAGTAGAAATTTCAGTTAAAAATCCACCTAATACTTCTTCTTTAGGAGCTACATTACTCTCCCATAAATTATATTCATTTATCCACTCCGCAGTATATTTACCGTTTAACGAAGAATAACTGCTCCTTTGTATTTCTACAATCTCATTAACACCGTCAGTCGCCGTTTCTTTTGCTTCCGAAATGGCCTCAATTACAGTCTCTCTTACAATAACCGCAATTACATCCATAGCCATTTCATTTTCATATTCAGCTCTTTTTATACTATTACTAAGTTCTCTTAAACGATAGTTATAAACAACCATACCAAGTAAAGGCACTCCGATTAGTGTCATAACCAAAACCATCAATATAACTCCTGTTAAAACCGCTCCTTTATTCTTCTCCATTTAGTCGCACCTTCCTTAAAGGCTTTATATCTTTACGTTAAAAGTAACATTCATAGTCGCCGTAATACTGCTGTCTTTTAGATTTACAGCTGTAACTTTAACCGTATAAAAATATTCTTTATTATCATCTATTTTCTCTTTATCTCCAAGCTTAATTCGTTGAAAAGATTTTTGCTCTTTAGACAAATTCGGATCCGCATATGTTCTTAAATTAATATCGGCTCCCGACATATATATCGTTACTTTATCAGTAATTTCTTTTCTCACATCAATAGTAATCGCAGAACTACTCTCATTTTTTATTAAAACATCATATCCGCCACTTTTCGCATGGTCTGAATTTACACTAGATATATTAAGTAAATTCTCGGTATATGTAGTATTTAAATAATATCCATTATCAGTAAAATTAACGCCTGAATCTATTATCTGCATAGTTAAATCGTAAACTGCCGGAGTCCCAACTCCCCCCTCTTGAACTACAGTAGGCTTGCCGTTTGGCTCAAGGGTTACTTTATACGACTCAGTCAAAACTCCATATTCATCCGGTAACGTATCAACAGTAAACTCAACAGTTTCAATATTACTAGCATTCCCTTCACTCGCCCAACTTTTAAGTTTTGCTTCCAAATCTACGTTAAGCTTTTCATATTTACCATTTTTTAGTTGTTCCGCAACATATTCAATGACCTTATTCGCCTCAGTTTTAATCTGACTTCTGGCTTGGTATTTAAAACTATCTATAAAAGTCTTCCCCAAAGGTACAGCAACAATAGCCAAAATAACCATCGCCGCAACAATTTCTATTAAAGTAAAACCTTTATTCTCTCTAAAAATCTTCATATACGCCTCACCACTCTATTTATTAACAAGCTCAACATTTCCCGACGAATTAACCATATTTACTCTAGAGTTACTATCATTATAAACTACAATACTAACCTTCTTCCCTGACTTATTATCAACAGTTAAATCAACAGCAATTTCGTCATCATCCAATAACTTCTTACAACTTAGTATATCAAACTTAATATCCCCATTTGAAGAAAAATTCTCCGTTTTACTACGTCCGCCGTCTATACTGTACTCCGCATAAAACTTTCCATTTTGCTTAGTAAAAATAACATTTACACTATGTTTCGAATTTTCATCACTATACAAACAATTTTGACTATTACGAACTCCGATAGCAACTGCCGACGAATCCGAATTACTAGGGCGTAAAGTTAAATTAATATCAAAATCCCTTAAAGTAATTTCTTCTTCCTCATTAACCGCTACACTATTCTTCTTAAAGCTAACTGAATCATTACCCGAAATACTCGCAGACTCTAAATCCCCCAAAAAATTAATTTTCGCTGTAGTATGAAAGCCATCATCTTTATTTTTTATATCAAAACTACTAACATTAATCTTATACGGAATATTTTGAAGTTCCTCAACAAGCTCTTTAACTTCCTTCTCTCCGCCATCTAAAGTAAGATCTACCGGAAACTTATAGCAAAATACTTTATTACCTTTATCGTTAGTACCTATTCCTTGGCTCTGAACCCCATAATCCGCATAAAGCCCCTTTAAATAATCGTTTTGCATCATCTTGTCTATTACATCAACTATTATCTCCCCATTAAGATTACTAATTAAAGGCTTATTAGACGCATTCTCAATATCCAAAACCAAAGCAATTTCGTCTTTAAATAACTTCTCGGGATTAATTACTTCTTCCTTCCCGTAATTACATCCAACTAGCACTAAAGCCACAAGGGCCGGCAATATAATTTTCTTCATTCCATTCTCCTCCTATGTGGCTTCATTTTTCATATAAAAAGTTATCGTCATACTACCCTCTTTTATTCTACCGGTAGTTCTATCCTTAGAAAAACTTAAATTATCTATTGTAACCTCTCTCTCAAAATTATCCATATAATCAAAGAAATCTTTTAATTGCTCATATGTACAACTAAATCCTGAAATATTTACGGAAACCGCCTTTAACTCGGGAACATCCTTAACCTCACGACTTGCCGCAAAAGACTTACTAACCCAAGTAACCCCCGTATCTTCTTCAATTTTAAGCAAAATCTCAGCAATTTCTCTTTGACTTAATTCAGTAATTCTCTCCTCTAACTCTTCTCTTTCGCGACTAGCCTCATCTATCTTCTTATTCAAGCTTTCAACAGAAGTATCTGAACTAATAATCGTTTCATACCTTCTTTTCATACTATCCCTTTTTTCAGTCGCCTCTATATAATTTCCTATTAAAGAGTTTCCAACTACGAAAATTCCAATAATAAATATAATAACAACAATCGCAATTATCGTCTCTTTCTTTCTAAAAAAAGCTTTTACTTTATTAAAATCTATATCTTTAAGCTCAATTTTCGCATTCAAATCCACGTTGGAAACCTCCTCTCTTTCTTATTTCTCAACAAGTTGTAACGTAAAACTGTTTTGTTTAGAGAATGGTAAATTCTCAGGAGTTACAAAATATTGTTGCAGAGCACTATCAAAATCATACGACGTAAACTCATCCGGAGACGTACAAATCACAGTAACTTTATTAGGTAAGTTAATATTATATTTACTTATAAATACCGACGGAGTAACAGAATTAGCCTCTTCTAATTTTTCAAGCATATCTTTCTTCTTCTCAATACCGGTACCAATTCCATCTATCATTTTCTTAGTCGAAGCTAACTTACTATCAGCAATACGATACTGTTCCTGTAAAGTAGCTACCTCTCCCATTTCAGCAATCATTACGTTATATTCCATAGTTTTATTCTCAACAGTAAACGTTAAATAATAAATAATCGCCAAAACCAAAACCATACAACAAGCAATCGCTACTCCTATTTTATAAACCATAGGATTTATATTTTGGTAAATATTCGCAAGTTGTAGCTTACCTTTAATTAAATTAACCTTCTTTTCATCAATCGCCACAGCCCCTAAACAGTTTTCCAAAGTTACTTGTCTCCTTTTTACCTGTTTAGCCTTCTCGTCAAATACAACCCGCTCAAATTCCTTAATCTTCTCAGTCGGAATTCCTAAAGTTTCCTCAGCAAATTCGCTAATTCCGGAAATCTTAGTAGCAAGCCCAATTATATAGGCCTTAGACACCATTGCTTTAGTATGATTAGCGTTATAAAATTCTATTAAATTCGCAATATCAGAAAACATCCCCCCCAAAACATCTTTAAAAATATTCGCAACAACATAAACATCATCAGTAGGTTTTAAGCTTCCTTCGGTAATTACGCTGTTATAATCTCTCTTTATCTTCTCAGCCTTCGTCAAAGTACATTTAAACTTCTCCGCAATCGCCTTAGTAACATCATCCGAACCAACTTTTATAACTCTATTATACATCAAATTCCCACGAGAAACTATAATAAAATTAGTATTTTTAGAACCAAGGTCAACAACTGCATATGTTCCAGCCTCTCTTCCAAGCTCAAAATCTATTAAATTATACAATTCAAACCCGGAAAAATTAATCGACTTTAGAACCAAACCAAGCTTTTGAGTAATATCAACATACGGAACAATAATATCATTAGGAATAGCAATAATCAAAAGTTTATTTTTTTCTTCCCTACTCATAGAAACATAACCCAAAGTATAATCTTCTAAATTTACAGGGAACAAATCTTTAGAATTAACTTTTATAAAGCTTATCATATCCCTACTATTCATTTTAGGAACAGATAATTCACGAGTAATAATATCCTTAGACGAAAGAGAAATAGTAACTTGACGAGTCGTAATTTTCTCTTCTTGAATTTTTTCTTTTAAAACATCTATTAACTCCCTCGAGCTAACTATAACATCATCATCAATCGTCCCATCGGGAGTAGCCACAATAAAGCCCTTGTTAACCGCTATTTTACTAGCCAAAGGCTCAACCTCTATCATCTTCGTATTATAATTCCCAACCTCAAGAATTAAATATTTTTCTTTACCCTTAATCGCTCCCTCAAGCGCCTTTGACGACTTCATTGTATCCACCACCTTTTTTCTTTAGTAAAACTACACTAATAAGCAAGTCTTAAGAGGCTGTAAAGAACTCGTTTATCATTTAAATAACGTATTGTACTGTACCAAGCGAAACAAAAATTGCTTTTT
>CAYYWT010000038.1:0-10290 GCA_964475435.1 uncultured Eubacteriales bacterium | reverse complement strand
TAAATTCTTTATAACTTAATGGATAAATATTAAATAATACATACCTTCCGGATAAAACAGTTGATAATTCATTCGATAGTAATTTACTATTCGAACCAGTAATAAATATGCTTACGTTTTCCATAGAAGCTCTTAATGAATTCACTACATCTTCAAATTTATCAACTTTTTGAATTTCATCTAAAAATATATAGTATTTTTTCCCATCTACTATTTTTTCTTTTATATATTTATTTAATTCTTTATAATCTTGCAAATTTTCATATTCTATAAATTCAAAATTTACATATATGATATGTTCATTATCTATTCCCTTTTCTTTTAGTTCATTCATTATCTGTTTTAATATTACAGATTTTCCACATCTTCTTATTCCTACTAAAATTTTCACAAGGTCACTATCATAAAAACCTCTAATTCTTGATAAATACACTTCTCTTTTTAACATTTTGCTCACCCATATTAAAGATAAACTTTTATTTTAATTTTGTCAAGTTATTTCTCAAAAGCGAAATAACTTTTTTATTTTTGATTTTTATTTCTCTTTTAAGAAATAACTTTATTGTGTAAAATTACCTTTTAGTCAACGTAGGGAACGTTAATAAAAAGTTAATACATCATTATTCGCAAAATAATTTCATATACAAGTTATTTTTCCCTAAAGTTTTATTAAAATATGCCCGATATTTAAAACGTATATTTTCGAGCTACTTAAACATTTTTTCGACATTTTATAGTAAACCTATTGCCAAAACGTGGTTTTTATGGTAGAATAGTTTCTATAAAAAGCAGTTTTATGTCGAGGTGGTGCTATGAAATTAATTGTGTCTTGCTTTATTAGTTTAACTCTGTTGTTTAATTTGAGTTTTGCTAATATAACTCTCCCAAATGCCGACAATTTGTTTAATCAATCTACTGAGAATGATTTCGTAGAGAAAATTGATAAAAATATGGGAGGAGGATTAAACGCCATACTTTTGTTGGTTTATAAAATCGGAGTTGCAGTTGCGATAATTGCGACGGTAGTTTTAGCAATTAGGCTAATGCTTACAAATCCGACTAGAAAAGCTGAGGTAAAAGCTGCTATTTTACCATATTTAATTGGATTACTTTTATTAATAGCCGGTGTACGTATCGCTATTACTATAATAGAAGTATATACAGAATTATTTTAAGGAGGAATTAATTATGAAAAAATTTATTAAAGTTTTAAGTTTAGTACTAGTAATGGTAATGATTATTGCACCGGTTGCATCTTTTGCCGACAACAGTTTTGACATTGTAAAGCCTACTGATGAATTTGAAATTACTACTGATATCAATACTGTTGGAAATGGTATATACGCTGTATTAAGAACTATTGCTATTATAGTTGCTGTATGTATGGTAGCTTATATGGCTATTCAATGGTTCCTTGCTACTCCGGCTAAAAAAGCTGAATTAAAAGGTAGAATGTGGTCTATGGCAATTGGTGTAATTCTTCTTATCGGTGGTGTTTGGATTTTGAATACTCTAGAAGCAGCTGTTTCTCAATTCACTAGCAAATAAAAATTAGTTTATATTGTATACAACTGAAAGGGAGGTGATATATTATGAAAAAGAGAGTTTACTTTAATTTTCTTTTCGTATTGTGTCTCCTCTTTCTTTTTAATTCTACATCCTTTGCTGATTCGCCAAATATAGAAAAAGTAACTTCCACTATATACGGTTTATTGTTTAAGTTTGGAGTAATATTAGCAGTATGTCTTACCGCTACTCTTGCTATATCATATATGGTAGCTACTCCTAATAAGAAAGCGATGCTAAAAGAAAGGCTTATATATTATTTTGCCGGAGTTACCTTCTTAGTAGGCGGGTTAGCGTTCCTAAATATGTATGAGGGCGTTTCTGATAATGTAGGCGATACTGTCTATAACTCTAGTGCTCCATCGAAAATAAAAGAATATTTTAAAACTAAAACTACCGATCCTAAAACAACCGCTGAAGAATGGGCGAACACTGATAAAGAAGTACTTAATAATAAAGCTCAAGACGTTGGCAGTAATGGAAGTGAAAATGTTTCTCTTGAAGAGCTTGCACTGCTGGCTTACAATATATCGAAGATAAGCGATGAATATATGGATGAGTTAGAATTTTATAATTTATATAAACATTTTGATGAACTTGATGCTGATAAGCAAACTGCTGTTCTTAATCAGGGACAAACCATTCATAATTACACAGGTGTATCAGATTCCGATCTATATCCGGCTGAACTAGATTTGCGAGACTTTTATATATATTACAATAGAGACGATAAGAGCGAGGATATTTTCAATTTGGATATTGAGGATTGGGAAGATCCTAATTATCAAAATTTTAAAAAAAATCATAAGTGGTATTATGAAAATATAGTTTTAAATAATTACGAAGATTTATGGAAATAAAATAAAGGAAAATAAAGAGATAAGGATATGAATTCATATCCTTTATCCGTATAATGGAGGTGAAAAAATGAATACATATATGATACCTCGTGAGGCTACTAATGAAAATAGATTCCTATTTTTTTCTCAAGATGCTCTTATATTTACCCTTATCGGTTTTGTTTGTGGATTATTTTTCGTAGGTTTATTTACTATATTAGCCGGATTATGTGAAACTGAAAATCTTAAATATATCGGCTGGATAATTTGTATTTTCTTTTCCATTATCGGATACTGTTTAGGAGCTTTTAAGCTTCCGGAGTCTACCGCTTTCGAATTCCTTAAAAAAGCTGGTGGAGAATCTGCTTATACTATTGCTAAACGTGTACTAAAGTTTAAAAGAAATAGAAAGATATATATTTTTGAAAGGAGTTAGTCCAAATGACCGACTTAGAAAAAGGCTCTTTAATTATATTATGTGCCGTTATTGTTTGTATTATAATTTTCCTTTGCTTTATGCTTTATTTTACGAGGAAAAAAGAACAAGAAAAAAACAAAAAAAATGAAAACGCTTCTAAATTAAAACATGGGATGCCATATGAAGATATAAAAAAATTCTTACCGTTTGATGATATTAAGGATAATATGATTGTCCAAGAAAACGGTGAAAGGTTTACTATGATTGTAGAATGTGGAGGAATTAACTACTATCTTATGTCTGAGGCTGAAAAAATAGCTGTTGAAGAAGGATTTATTCAATTTTTAAATTCCCTTCGCTTCCCTATCCAAATTTATGTTCAAAGTAGGACTATAAATTTAGATGAAAGTATTGACTCTTATAAAGAACGTTTCCAAAAACAAACTGATGAATTTAATAAATTACTCGATACTTTTAGCGCTCTAGACTCTCAAGGAGCGTCTGAAGATAAGCTTTTAGAAGTAGGTTTACTTTTAGAGAAAAAAGAAAAAGCATTAGATTATACCAAAGATTTAATAGATAATATTTCTTATTTAACCCAAAATTCAAACGTATTACAGAAAAAGTATTATATTGTAGTATCTTACCATATTAGCGAACTTGGACTAGTTAATAACTTAGACACTGCTGAAATGTTTAAATTGGCTTACACAGAATTAACGAATCGTGCTGAAAGTATTAGAGGTGGTATTTATTCTTGCGGAATTGAATCGCATATATTAAATACTGCTGAACTTACTGAAGTTATGTATATAGCTATAAATCGTGACGATTCGGATATCTTTAATATAAAGAAAGTTGTAGATTCCGATATTTTATCTATTTCTACTACAGCTCGTGATGTAATGTTTAAGAGACAAGACTTAGCAAGAGAAGAACGCCGTGCTAGAGAAATTCAAGAAGAAAAAGAGCGTGTATTACGTCAAGAAATTGAAAGAAGAAAAGAACTTGAAATCGAAGCTAAATATTCTAATGATACCGTAGATGGTTCTACTATATTGTAATTTATTTGTCTATTTCAATTTCTATTATAATTTGGTTTAGTACAAAAGGGACTGTAAAAATATTCGTAATATATTGTACTGTACCTCGCTTACCAAAAATATTTTTTGTGGAAAGTGTAGAGTTAATTTAAAGTACGGAACGGAGCTTACGCTCACATCCTGTACACCTTTAAAATATGATTTACATAGAGAGACAAAAAAGCAATTTTTGCTTCGCTTGGTACAGTACAATATGTTATTTAAATAATAAGCCCCCTTTAGAAAGGATAGATTCTTATGAAGACTAACTATTTAAATACAGTTGATGATGTACGTTTACGTGCTAATCAAGAAGATGAAGATATAATCTATGATACTAATAGAAAAAGTTCGTTTGATAAAAACGCTACTTCTGTTAAAGATGTAATTTTACCTTCCGGAATAGATGCTACTTCGTATAATCATCTTGAAATTTTTTCAAAAACTACGAAATATTGCAGAAGTTTTTATGTTTCTTCTGTTCCGCGTATGGCTACTTTCGTTGAATTCTTAAATTCAATGTACGATTTTGGAGATATAAATGTTTCTATACATATAGAGCCGATCCCTGAAGCGGTTTCTCAAAAGGATTTAAATAAAATGATTTCGGATATTGAATCTGAAATTATCGTAGCCGATAAAAGAGGCGATACTAACCGTTCTTCGGTTTTAAGAGATAAATTTTCCGAAGCTGACTCGCTTAGAAGCGAAATCGCCGCCGGTTTTAATAAGTTATATGATGTTTCTATATTTTGTACTATAACCTCTTACGATTTAAATGAACTAGATAAGATGTCCGAATTATTGGCTATGGAAGTTTCTAAAAACCTTCTTATGTTAAAAACAGCTTGGGCGGTTCAAGAAGATGCTTTTATTTCTAACCTTCCGCTAAATTTGGATTTAATTAAGAGAAAACATACTTTTGATAAGCGTTCGGTAGCTACTGTATTCCCTTTTACTTCTTCCGAAATCGGACATTCCACCGGTATTCCTTTAGGCTATAATGCTCAAACCGGAGTACCTATATTATTTGATAACTTCCACCCTACCCTAACCAATTACAATATGGTCGTATTTGGTAAGTCCGGTGCCGGTAAAGGTGTTACTATTAAAGTTCTTACTGCTCGTTCTTCGGTTTTAATGGGAATTGAAACTTTAGCGCTAGATGCTGAAGGCGAATATGGTCCGGTAGCTGAAGCGTTAAACGGGGTTAACGTAGTTATAAGTCCTACTTCCCAAACTATAATTAATCCGTTCGATATTGAGCCGGAGACTATACGAGATGAAATTACCGGACGTGAACGAACTATCGTTCATGTTGAAAATAAAGTTGAAGATGTTACCCAATCGCTTATAACTATGGCTCGTGGTTCTACTAAAAGTACTGAAGTTAACGAACTTACAAAACAAATTATTTCCGAATGTGTCGCTGAAGAATACTGGGCTGCCGGTATTACGAGTGATCCTGATTCATTAATAGATTACGAAGCTCAAGCTGAATTTGAAGATGGAGCTTTGGTTAGACCTAGAAAGCCTATGCCGACTATTACTTCTTGGTATGCTAGAGTTTGTGCTAAGGCGGAGGAAAATACTAACGTAGATTACCAATTCCATTATAGTTATTTAGTTAAAGTTATGAAACAATATGTTAGAAAATATAATGGTCAGATGAGCTACTTTGATGGTCAATCTACATTTAAACTTTTAGATAATGTACCATTTATAAACTTAGATATTTCCCAACTAGAGGAAAGATTTGCAAGACCTCTTGCTCAACAAATTCTTCTATCTTGGATTTGGGAGAAATATGTTAAGAAAAATAGCGAAGATAAATTAGCTGCTAAGAAAAAACGTGTTATTATCGACGAAGCGTGGATGATGTTACCGTTTCCGGAGGCGGTTGATTTCTTAAATACTATGGCAAGACGTGCTAGAAAAAGGAATGTTTCTCTTGCCGTTGTGTCTCAAAAGTTCCAGGATTTCTATGAAACTAAAGAGGTACAAGCCGTACTTACTTCTTCTGATACTAAATTATTCTTAGCTCAAGATAAGGCGGAAATTGAATATATAAAAGAAGTATTTAAGTTAAGTTCCGGAGAAGCGTCATTTTTAACTACTTGTTCAAGAGGATACGGACTTCTAAAAGTCGGATCAGCAACGGCAATACTTCAAATTACGCCAACTGAAAAAGAATTCGACTTCGTCGAAACTAATATGCAAAAAATTGCTGAACGTGAAAAGAAAAAACTTGAAGAAAATTCATAGTTTATGGAGGGATTATTTTGAAAAGATTTGTAGCAGTATTTTTAATTTTTATTTTAATATTTAGTTTTACTACTCCCTCCTATGCGACGACGCTTATAGGAGGATTAGAACAAGTAAAACCTACTGATCCGTTATCTCCTTCTAATCCATTTCCAAGTCGTGGAGTTGACGATGATTTTAACAGTGATGGTGGTGAAAACCCAGAAGTAAGTGGATTAACAAAAAGAATTGTAGACATATTTAATAAAATTTTTGAAATCTCAGTTTCTTGGCTTACGTGGATTATTTGTAAAATGCCTACTGTTGACGGTTCTGTTTGGGCGCAACAAAACTACTTCCAGCTATCCTTTTTTGATAGTAACCCTAGCGGATTTGCCGGAGAGATTCAAGGTGTAATCGGTAGTTTATATAATGCTTTACGTTATATGGTTGCTGCTATTTATGTAGTTATTCTAGTTTACCTTGGAATTCGTATGATATTATCTTCTATTGGTAAACAAAAGGCTCATTATAAAGATTTATTAAAATATTGGTTAACAGGTCTTTTACTATTATTCGCTTTCCATTGGGTAATGGCTTTCGCTATATGGACTTCGGATACTTTTACCAAAATGTTTGCTGATGTAGGTGTTGATCAAGTTAATGCTGTAGCTAAAAGTCTTGATGCAACAAATATTGTAGGTATGAAAGGAACTCCTGACTCTGTAACTGATGCAATTGTTGCTATAATTTGCAAAGATGGTGGGAGTAATCTATTTTCTTTATTAACTTATCCTTTAAGAGGTATATATCTTATTGCTTTGCTTTGCTTTGGAATATTTATTTCTTTAACTTATATAAAGCGTTTATTTACAATTGCTTTATTATTAGTTCTATTTCCGTTGGTAGTACTTTCTTACGTATTTGATAAAATCGGAGATAGACGTGCTCAAACTTTTGGAATTTGGTTAAAAGAATTTATGACTAATGTGTTTGTACAACCGATTCATGCATTTTTATTAATGATTATTTCTTTCTTACTATCGTTAGAGATTGTAACAACCCCTATTATTGGTCCTATAATCGCTCTATTACTTTTAGGACTTTTACCAGTAGGAGAAAAACAAATTAAACAATTATTCCAAATCAGCTCAAATATGGGAGCTGGTTCAGGCGGACTCGCCGGAGCTATGGGAACTCTTGCACACGCTTCGCAAGTCGCCAAAAATGCTAAAGCATTAGGGGCAAAGGCAACTTCTAGTTTATCTGAAAAAATAGCAAAAACAAAAAACAAGATTGCTATTCGTGATGAAAATAAAAAAGCTATGGATAAAGCTAATGAATCAGCTAAGAAATGGCTAAATGCAAACAAAGATAGCGGCAAAAGTAAGAAAGAATTAAAAGAAGGAATGCGTAAAGCTCGTGCTGAATCTTGGGAACGTACAAAAAATAGTGCCGGTTATAAGCTTAGAATGAAAGCTTTAGGTCAAAAACCAGGCTCATTATCAAATGATTTAAAATCGGGTCTAGTTGGTCAAAAAATGAGCAATTCTCTTAAGAAATTTCACGACGACGTAAAAGCTAATGGATTTAAAGATGTTACAAAAAATAAAATTGAGAGTCTAGGAAAGAAACTAGGGAACAAATTCTCTATACACGATGCTTATACTAAAGGCTATAACAAAGGTGGAATAAGTGATAAAGCAAGCCGTATACGTGGAGGTATAGAAGTAGGAAAACATGTAGCTGGACAAAGCTTAAAAGGAGCGGGCAAATTAGCAGGTAAAGCAATAAAAGGTGCCGGAAAAACTGCTGCATTTGCCGGTAAGGTTCTTTCTATTCCGGTTGGAGCAGGTTTTGGCTTAGCTCAAGGAATAGCTTCTGCTAAAGAATTAGAAGATTTGATTACTAATCCGGCAGCCGGACTTCTTGTTGGAACTGCTTCCGGTATGATGATGAGCGAAGCTTTTTCAAAAACTTTAACTAAAAATAATAAACTACCTGATGAATTAAAAGAAGCAGATATTTTATTGAACGCAAAATTTAGTAATTTGTCCCCTGCTGAAAAAGAAAAATTAGCTACAGCTGTTGGGTTGAGTAAAAATGAAACAAATATGCTCACTGAGGATAATAGAGATTACATTACGAAAAAATTAGAAACAAGAAAAATGCTTGCAAAACGCGGGCTTAACTATAAAGGTGTTTATGCTGATGCGTTTGATGAAGATGCATTTGGTGTTTCTGATCTTCAATCCGGTAGAGATCCTTATACAGGCGAAAAATTAAATGTTTCTGATTATGAATCTAAACAAACTAAAGATGCTCTTTATATGAAGAGTAAGAAAACCGGTCAAATCTTTAGATTAAAAGGACATGGGAATAAAAATGCAAGTAATAGTATTCAAGAATGGTATAACAATGATATGGATTTAGATAAATATACCAATAATGCTATTGAAAAAGCAACAAAAATGGTGAATGATTTAAATGGTGACGGAATTGGAGCTAGCAATAGTGTATTCTTTACTCAAAAACAGTATAATGAGCGCTTAGCTGAAGAAGTTTATTCTGCTAAACAAGGAGCTAAAGCTCATGTTAGTGCTTTAGAAAATTTAGCTAATTCTCCGTATAATATTATGAGCACTAAACAAGCTGAGTACGTTTCTGCTGCTGAAGCTAATTTCCATACAGTTGAGGCTGCTAGAAACGGACTAAATGCTAATACTTGGACTGAAGTTTGTGCATCTTACACTACTTATGCCGATAATTTAACTAATGGAACACTTTCTACTAACGATATTACAAATAAAGTTATCGCTCTTGAACAAGCAAAGATGCCATTCTCCCTTGAAACTATTTGTCAAAATGCCGGTTGCGATTACAATATATTTAAACAAGGCGGTGCGACAGAAACCCAAGTTGCTCAAATTGCTCAAGCTGTTCAACAAGAGTATCAGTCTGCTCCCGCTGACATTCAACAAACTGTAACGGCTAACGTAATTGATATGGAAAATAAAGCCAATGCTACAATTCAAACGATGGTAGAAAACGGTACACTCTCTCGTGAAAGTATTAATTTAGCAACATCAACTGCTACCGGAGGTAATTTTACTGACATTACTACTCAGTCATCCAAATTATCGCAATTTTTATCTACGTCTTCTATTGAAACAAAAAATAATATGATTCATTTGAGTAATAATCAGCAATATGCTGAAGTAACTACTACACCTTATGCTCCGACTATAGTTACAGCTCAAAAGAATGGACAAATAACAACGCCTGTAAATATATCTAATATTCCGGGAAATGTTACTCAAATATTTGGTACTTGTCAAAATACAGCAGTTCAGACTGAAGTATTCAGAGATCCTTCAACTGGCAACTCAAAGATGAAAATTTCTTCAGTTGAATCTCCTAGTAAGTTTGTAATTGTTGATACGGATATGGAGTCTTCAAGTAACTCTACAACAGTATATGCCGGAGATTTATCCATAGGAGCTAATGGCGAAATTACTCTTCAAAGAAGCGAAGACGAAGTCGCAGTATATAATACTACTCAAGAACAACCTAAAGAAACTTTTGGAGATATAACTTTGGACGATATAAGGTCCTGGACCGGAACATCTTCTACTAACTTTACTCTTGTACGAAATGAAGACATATGTGTTATCTTAGATTCAAATAATAAAGTAATCGCAATTAGACAAGGTTTAGAGTCTATTGGACAGTTAAAACAACCTAAGATTTTCTATGTAGAAGCTAATGGTAATGAATTAGAAGTTACAGGTCCTACATCAACTACTCACGATACAATAATAAGAGCTCATTGCAATACGTACGGTAGAAGTATTCAACAATCGAATCCTGAAGAATATTCATTATTGAATCGACTATTTCGTAAATAGCATTAGAGGTGATTTACATGGCTAATATTAACTTTTACGATACTACTGAAAAAGAGGAAGAAATTATTCTTTCTCTTTTTAGAATACCTTTAACTTTCTTCGGAACCAATGATGAATACGACGAGTCTAATCAAGAGGCCGAAAATCAAAAGCCTTCTGAGAAACAAGACGGCGATGAGTCTGATCAAGAGGACGAAGATCAAGAGCCTTCTGAGGAACAAGACGGCGATGAG
>CAYYWT010000037.1:0-10337 GCA_964475435.1 uncultured Eubacteriales bacterium | reverse complement strand
CGAGGTACAGTACAATACGTTATGAATTTTATGAGTTTTTTTACAGCCCCTTTTTTTATTTTTCTTTTGTTAATAGTCTATTTTCTGAAACGACTTTAGCTGAAAACGACTTTCTTTCTTTTCCAAACACAACTTCAACTGTATCGCCACTTACTAAATTAATCCGCCCTTTGCCAAACTTTTTATGTACTACTCTTTCTCCAACATAAAATATATTTTCTTTCCTTTCGCCGGATATATTAACTTTGTTTAACGCAAAAGGAAAACCTTTTGCCGGAAATAAAAATCTTGAAAAAGCAGACGGACTATCTTTATACGTAAAAACAGATAATTTATCTTTAGCTCTTGTCATACCTACGTAAAAAATTCTACGTTCTTCTTCTAAATTTTCTTCAACATCTCTTGGGAAAACACCGTCAATAGTGTCAATAATATATACCTGTTTATATTCTAGCCCTTTACTCGAATGAATGGTAGATAAAACAATATCTCCTTCGTTTTGATGATTTTTAATAATATCTTTTAGCTCCTCCAACCTCATTATTAACCGCATAGGATTTGGCTCATAAGTTCCGAGTATTCTTAAAATAAAAGCCTTGTTATCATCCATATGATTTTTCTTCAAATACTCTCCATACCCCATATAATTAACTATTCTATAAACTGCTCTATCAGCTTTCTCATTTTTTAGTTCATCAAAACACTCAATCAGCTCTTTACATCTTCGTTTCGTATACGTTGAAGCACTTGTATTCGCCAACAGCAATTCAAAAAGATTATTCGCTTTCCTATCGCTTTTCCTAACAAACTCCGCCATTTCCTTAGTAATTCCCGCGCCAAATTTATAATATATCGTCATAAACAACTCTATATCGGTAGGATTATACGAAAAACGTATCATATTCAAAATGTCTTGAACAACACGGTTTGAAAAAAACGTATCATCTAACTGCCTACATCTATATGAAATATTATTTCTTTCGAACAAATCAATGAGCGGAATGCAACTATCGTTATCTCTATATAAAAAAGCAATTTCATCTTCATTATCTTGAACAATTTTTAATATATACGAATACTGTGCCACTCTACTCTTTAATGAAATCTCCTTAACTTCATTTCCTTCTCCTCTTGTAGAACATATTTCTTTTTCATACCTATCTTTATTGAGCTTTATAAAACTATTAGCCTTGTCTATAATAGCTTTAGTTGTACGATAATTATGCTCCATTAACAAAATATTGGCATTAGGATGCGTAACCTTGAAATCTAACAAGGCTTTAGGATACGCAGCCCTATACCCATATATACTTTGATCTTCATCTCCAACCATAAATAGGTTTTTATATCCGTTAGCTAAAATTTCAATTATATTATGTTGAATTTTAGAGGTATCCTGCGCTTCATCTACACATATATACTTAAATTGCTTTTGAAAAAAATCAAGAATATCCGGATAACTTTTTAATATTCTATACGCATACACCATTTGATCATCATAATCCACAATTTTATTCTTTAACAACACATTTTGGTAATCGCAATACAAAGCATAAAAATTAGTAATATCAGTTTCAAGTTCTTTTATTTCATCTTTTGTTAAATCTTGATTTTTCACATATGTAATAAGAGTTCTTATTTCTTTTATTTCAGAATTAGTCGGATAATCTCTAAATCTCGCTAAATATATGTCTCGTATAATAGAATTAACATACTTTTCATCTTCCATAAGAGAAAAAGCCTTACTTCCTTTTACACCTTCATAATACTTTATAATCTTACTACATACACCATTAATCGTTCTAAATTCTATTTTATGTGCATTATTCTCTCCGAAATAATCAGCAAATCGCTTTTTCATATCAACAGTCGCAGCCTTCGTATAAGTCATAGTAAGAATATTTTGAGGATTAATCCCACAAGCAAGCACCATATAACCAAGTCTTGTTACTAAAACTGTAGTTTTACCACTTCCGGGTACTGCTAAAATTAAATTATATCCGTCAATAGATTTAACCGCCTTCTCTTGCTCAGAATTCAACGAACGCACATTATATTTTGTTTTAAACTCATCATAATTCATTAATTACAGTTCTCCCTCAGCCATCCACATAGAAAATACATAATAAACATTTTGTAACCCAACTTGGTAACTACTGAATTTCGAATAATCTCCCGACTCAATATCACTATTTACCGAATTACACAAGTTAATTAATTCATCCATAGTATTAATAAGTTGATTATACTCGCCTTTTCCGTTATATCCTTCCAAAGTAGATTTAGTAGATTTAATAAAATCCATACTAATTAACTCCGGTTTTTCAAGTTGATAATAGTTATAGAACACTGACGGATCAGCACTCATTATACTATCATATATTTGACCAACAACTCCATTTTCCGCCAAAAGATTATATTGCTTTACAGCGGCAGATAGTTTATCTACATCAGCTTTACTTACGGTAACGTTATTTAATCTAACTCCATATTGGTACCCAAAGCCATCGGTGAAATCTCCTGTTTCTAATGTACCAACTACCGTAACCGGTTCATCGGTAAACTTAATTTTACTCTTATTTCCGGCATAAATTGCAAGCGTATTACTTATCTCAGAAGTTCCCGGAATACAAAACGGGCAACTTTGGTACGGCATATTCATTAAGTAGGCAAATTCACCATTTAATGGAGACAAAGTAGAAATATATCCCGTTATAGATACTTTCTTTCCATTTAACGCCTTAATCGCTTCATCAGAATTTGTATTTTTAAACTTCAATACTGTAACTCCATCATCATTAATATTAGGCAAAACAGTATCTTTTACAACTTCCGATTTTATACTAGGCGAAGGAGCTAATGTTTCAGCAGGGGTAACATTATTTTCTGTACTCCCAGCATCTTCTACATTAACATTTTCGTCGTTATTTTCTTCAGGTAAATCATTTTCAACAACATTTTGAGAAATATTTTCACTCTCATTATTATTCATTGAAATCACTTTGTTATCTAAACTATCTACATCGTTTTTCTCTCCGCAACCGGTAAAACAAATTAAACAACACGCAAGCGTTAAACCTAATATTTTTTTCATATGTTCTCACTCCCTCTAATCATTAATCGGATCTTTGCTAAAAGATTTTATATTTGCCAAAAACGAAGGAATTAAACTTGCAACAATAATTCCTATAATTATTAGAATTTCTTCATTATAAAATTTCAAATAATTTATAACAATTCCCATACCAGACGTAAAATCATTAACAGCAATTAATAATCCTCTACACAATACCACAGATAAAACAATAGCCACTAAAGTAACCGCTAAATTCTGAATAACTAAAATTCCATTAATCTTTCCCTTAGAAATACCCAGTAATCTCATAAGTTTTATATCTTTTTTCGCATCGTGCATATTAAGCAATGCAATTATATATATAATCATAAACGCCATAATACCTATAACAAAGCACAATACATATACAATTTGTTTGCTAAGGTCAATATTTTCCATTATTTCTCTAACAACAGTCGTCGGATTTATCGCTTGAACACCTGAAATCTTATTTAATTCAGCCGACAATTTAGCTTGAAACGACGGATTTTTAGTTTTCAACAAAATCGCAGTAACTCCACCATGTTCTTCTTCATGATGCTCATCACCATCTTCCGTATGATGTTCTTCTTCCTCTTCACTATGATTATGAACACTCCAAACATCAGATATATTTATAAAAACAACATTATCATAAGCAGTATTAGTTTTGGCTAATATTCCTGAAACCGTATAAGGTTCGTTATGTTGATGATCGGACTCGCCACTTTCAGAAATACCATGAGAACTTAAAAATGTATCTCCAGCATTTAGCTTATTTTCTTTAGCTACATTATAACCTAAAACTGCCTCAAACTTATTTTCAAACAACTTTCCAGATTTTAATCTGTAATCTTTTAAATATCTTGATTCAGTTCCAACAAGTTTTGCTCCCTTAAAACTATCGCCCATAGCAAAAGGAATCGCATCATTTACCCTATAATCCGATTTTAATTTCTCATAATTCTCGTATTCAATAGTTCCAACCGGAGAACCTGTGAAAAACAACGTATTCAGTGCAAGTTGCGTTTCACTTCCGGCAGGTCCGACTAATGTATCGTAATATGTAACAGTCGCAACAATTCCTTCTTCTACTTGTTTCGAAATATTAAACGCAAGTAATCCGATTGTTGTTGCCATTATTATAGAAATAGCAGATAAAATCGCCTTAGACTTTCTTGTCCATAAATTTTTTAATGCAAAACTAAACATTTTCGTTACCCCCTTCTCTAATTAACATATCTTCGAAGTGTAACGCTTCATCAAAATATTCTACCAATCTATCGTCATGAGTTACAACAATCATAGTGTTAGAAAATTTCTGACTCGCCTTTATAAGTAGTTCTACAACTTTTTTACCATTTTCAAAATTTAAATTTCCGGTCGGCTCATCCGCAATTATTATTCGAGGTTGCTTAATTAAAGCCCTTGCAATAGCCACTCTTTGCCTTTCTCCACCGGATAAATGTTTTACCTTATTTTTACGTTTTCCTTTAATTCCAACACTCTCTAACACTTCGTCAATTGGTAAACATTCAACATCGCCAAGTTTTAATAAATTCAAATTATCTTCGACAGTCATATCATCTATTAGTTTAAAATCTTGAAAAATATATCCTATATTTTTTAATCTGTAAGCATCTTTTTCTTGTTGAGTAAGCTTAGTAATCTCAGTGTCATCAACAAAAACACTTCCGGTCGTAGGAGTTATAACTCCCGTAATCATATTAAGCATAGTAGATTTACCACAACCTGACGGCCCTAAAAGAACATACGACGTCTTATCCTTAAATTCAGTATCTTTTATCTTTATATTACATTCTTCATCAAATTTCTTTGACAAATCCTTAATTTTTATCATACAATTCACCTTTCTTTAGTTACTTTTTTACGCACTAAAAAAACTCATTTATCATTAGCATAAAGCATTGTACTTTACTGAGCGAAACAAAAATTGCTTTTTTGTCCCTCTATGTAAAACATATTTTAAAGGTGCCCAGGATGTGAGCGTAAGCTCCGTTCCGTACTTTAACCTAGCACTACACTTTCCACAAAAAATATTTTTGTAGAGCGAAGTACAGTGCAATGCTTTATGAATTTTGTGAGTTTTTTGAAAGGTCTATTCTGAAATTTTTACCCTAAGTTCAACCGGAGTTAAATGGTAACAAAATAAACAATTATGTCTTACATAATTTATCAACCCGGTAAACGCTTTAAAAACAATATATAACAACGGAAAAATCAACATTCCGCCAAAAATATCTTTAATCAAACTAATTTCACAACAAATAGTGCATTCATTTCCTATACAATCATGGTCAACCGATAAAGAAACTAATGCACATGAGAAAAATATCGAAAAAATAAAGAAAATTAAAAGTATTTTAGATAAATTTCGCTTGTTTTTTAACATTTCTCCTAACTCCTTTACTTCATTTTATTATTTAAAATTTGTAAAGTCAATTTGTAATATGTGAAAGTTAAGTGAAATTATTACAAGTTATATATTTATTCTCTTTTACTCAATTCGCCTATTTTTGTTGCATTTAAGCCTACCCCAGATTCTAATACATCTACCTTAAACTTAATTTCCTTTATATCTTCTCCAATTCCATTTAATTTCTCCGAAACAGAGATTTGATTTTCAGCTAATATTCTAAAATTTTTATTCATTCTATCTTGGATATTCTCTAAAATCACAGCAATATCATTAATTTTACTATTGACCTCTCCAAGCATCGAAATAATCTTTATATCATTCGTATCTTCCATATATTTGCCTCCTAATATGTAATCTTTTCTAAATTATAGTCAAAAATATATTTCTTTAATCAAGAAAGCACATTAATTATTTGCATTAGTTATTAAAATTTAAGTAACATTAAATGCCAAAGTTCAAAATAAAAGGAACGTAAAAAAAACTAGGCACAGTACATGCTTTGTACTTTTTTACATTCCCTATTTGAATACACATTAATAAGTAATTGTAACCGTGTTATTATTCCAAACAACATTTCCGCCTAAATGTTCCATAATAAATCTTACCGGAACCATAGTCCTACCATTAATGGTTTGAGTCGGTACATCCAAATACATAGTTTGACCATTAACATATACAACATTACTATTTATCGGCATACTTATCACTTTGCCGGCTAATTCAAAAGTCATAGTCATAGTATTTTCTTCCCAATATACACTTCCGCCTAAATTTTCTATAATAGCTCTAATAGGAAGTAACACTCTACCATTAACTATAACCGGTGCCGTTCCTCTATCTCCATCAATAGAAATCTTTGTTCCATCAACAGTCATATAAGGATTATTTTCTGTTAATACTATTGTTTTTGGAATTCTCATTTCATTTTCGTTTAAAATAGTAATCGTGTAATCTTCATTCGAATAAGTTTTCGCAGTAACTTTTATGTAATAATCGCCACTTGCATTATCTATTTCTACATAATTATTGCTTGTATTTATCTTTCCTGATGATACTTGACTTAACTTGCCATTAACATCTTTATAAACAACTATATTATACTCTGAATTTTGAGGTATATTCATAGTTACATACCATTTATTACCCCAAAGCCTTGTATAGTAATAATCTATATCTGATTTCGAACTCATATTTCCAATAAACATTTCAGAAGTATAAATTTGTGTTGCATAATTTGCAGTATCGTTTGGCTCTTTTTCATACGAACCATAATTTTCAGCCGAGTATAAAGCTGTCATTACATAATCTTCATCTGTATAAGAACTCCAAGATCCACTCGAAATTTTAATATAATAATTTCCTTCCGATACTCTCAATTTATCCATTAAGTAAACATTTCCATATGAACTAAGTAATGTATCATTTTCAGTCTTGCCCGATTGTATTTGACTAAGTTTACCATCTACATCTTTATAAACATTAATACTGTAATTCGCATTTTTGTCATATTGTAATTTTACTTGAAAAGTACCTGGACGAGTTATTTCTACCATATAATAGTCAACATCAGATTTAGACTCTAAATTACCTGTTATTTTCCTATTATAATCTATAATATTAGAAGTTTGAGGAGTATTATTACTTTCTTTTTCATAATTATCTCCAGTTTCTTTATCGTAATTAACAGTAAACTTGTACTGTTCGTCAGAATACTTTGTACGATTAGATGAGCTTACTTGAATTTGGTACTCTCCGTCTTCTACTCTAATTTTATTACTTGATTTTTCATATCTTCCTGATACAGTATTAACATCACAAGAAAACGTTAAACTTTGGATAGTTTTATTTGTTTCTAAATTTATAAGTTTTACATTGTATTGACTCTTTACATCAAAATCAAAATCAATTTTAATACTTCCCGGTTTAGATATATCAAAGCTAAAATAATCAACTTCGTCATAAGTATCTAAATAATCTTTTACAAGCTTATTTAATTTTATTGTCTTATTTGTTCCTTCTGTTAATGCATAACTTGGTGTAATAAAAGCCAACAACATTATTAAAACTATTGCTAATTTTTTTCCCATTTTGTTTACCTCCAAAAATATTTACTAGCGTTCAATTCCACACTCTCTCTTTTTAGTTTTATCAAGAAATATCTCAGGATTATTATTTTCTAACAATTCCTTAAACTCCTTAACCGTAGCAAAACTGTAAATTGATCCACCAGTTTCGTTCTTTAAATTACGAGTAAAATCGTCGAACTGTCTAGTCTTATTACGAGCTGTTCCCTTTATTTCTGAACTTAAATATGTATCAATATTTCCAACATTAAAAGCATATTGAACTATATCCGCAACAACAGCGCTTCCACCAAAAGCCATCATAATTCCATTATGTTCATTCATAAAATCTCCCATTTCTTTCGGAAGCAAGAAATTAGAACTTAAAATATTAGGTGATTTATTTTCAACCATAATAGCGTCCGTAATTACTCCGGGCTCTATTTTAGTATCTTGAGTTACTATAGCCTGTTCAGTAACAAAGCTTAGCACGTCAAACTTCTTTAAATCTTTAACTTCTCTTAAGCAATGCATCAAAAACTTTTCTGCTCCGCATTTTACTCCACCTATAACAAAAAATGACTTATTAGGATCGGCATTAAGTATCAAATGCTTTACTATTTCACAAATTTCCGGAGATTCTGAAGGCATAGAGTCCACACTAGTTCTAAGAGAATTATTTACAATCATTATAGGTTTTTTACCTTCAATTTTCTTTTCAAATTTTTCTCTTTGCTCAGGAGTTCGTAAAACGGATGCTCCGCCTAATGTGAATACAAATTCTAAAAATTCATAAATATCATTTTTATAATTTTTATTTTCATTATCAATTAATTCTTTCCTTGTACCTATATACTGTGGCTCTCCATTTCTGTATTTTACATGGAATAACGAGCTTATATTTCCATTATGGTGTTGTTCCATTTGTTCTTCTAAGGCTCTATCAAATAATTCTTTTTTCTCTTTAAAACGTTTCATGCTTCTACTAACAATAGCATCTTCTGTTTTATTTACCAAAGAAAAATCTTTTATTCCTCTTCCTTTAGCAATTACAACTTCGTTTATAGGTGTTGTTCCATAAAGTCCAAATCCATCAGTTCCGATAACTGTAGGAATTCCTTTATCCAAATTTTTCTTAAGTGGAGAATTATAATCGGAAATATTATTTAATCCATAATTAGAAGTAGCGTTACATTCAAAAACAACATTAAGTTCTTTCGCCAAATTATCTACTTCGTCAGTTTTTACCTTATATACAGCATGTCCAATTCTTACAGGCGGTAAAATAGCAGTAGGATTTTTAGTTTTTTCCTCTTCGTATGTCACTTTTATCAAATTCAACGTATCAGCAACATTATTAAATATATCAGTTTCTCCGGCATGTACTCTTATGGTAAAATCCGGATCATTTTCAATAGCCCATCTTGTAATTTCCTTAATTTGAGGAGCTATATCAGAAGTAGGATTACTTTCGTGTCCTAAGAAATCACATCCAACTACGTATGGACTTTTAGCGATTTCTTCTAAGATATCTATCTCATCATCTTTCTTTTGCTCTATAGCATCTCTTGCAATAGCAGCCAAAAATCTTATATTTATCGTCTTGCCTTTTTTATTCCAAAACTCTTCTATTTTAGGAAGAATTTCGTGCATCTTACTTAGGAACTCAACATCTTTTATTACCTCAGTACTTGATAGTTCTGCATATTCAACGCCGTTCTCTACATACTTTTCAGCTATTTTCCATAAAATCGGTTCTAATATATCTTTGTTCTTCGAAAAAGGAGATCTCGCTGTGTAGATTTCTTCCATTCTATTAAAAGTCTCATTTGTGTAAGGACAAATCTCTAGACTATCTGTTAACGTAAGCCTATTTTTTTCGTCATGTTCTAATATATCTTTTAATTTCAGTTTTCCCTGATTATCCGGAATTAGTCCTTTTATATTTAGTCCAATATCTTTAGCTAATTCTACAGGGTACGAAATGTTATATTCCTGCCCTATTTCTATTAAATCTTTTCCACTTAAAATTGCTGACAAATGAGCATGTAAATCGGTTTTTATCTTAAAGTCTTTACTTTCATTTCTAGGGAAAATAGCAGGTCTTTCAAATTTTTTATTACCCTTCATAATTATGCCATCAATATATTTGGCTTGAGCAAGTCGTCTAACTTCAAAGCTAGTTAAAGAATGTTCTTTCTTTACTTCACCCGTTGAAGGATTTATTTCAAAAAACTTTTGTCCTCCTACTTGTACATCATATAAATTGAAATCATCATAATGTTGTTTAATTTCTACAATATTGTATAAATTAAACAACATATCTTCTTTTATTCTTAGATTTAACGGTTTAAAATACTCTCTCGGTGTTATGGAAACAACAGTAGGTCTAACTCCTTCGCAGTTTATGTCAATCTCAATATTCTTTGCATCGTCCAAATAAAATTTCATAAACATTCTCCTTATCTGTGATTTTTAGTAAAAAACTCCACTTCTATTATACTCGCATAATAAAAAAATGTCAACCTAATTTACAACTCTCTAATACCATATAAAAAATATTTTTATACAAATTACATTCACAAAATTTTAATTGTATAAAATTAAGTTGTAAATTCAAATTGTTTACTTGTAGCTCGAACTTTCCTAGGAAATAAAGAAGGGTGGACTTTCGTCCACCACTTCTATCTAACAATTATATCGTCTCTCTTAGGTCCATTAGAAATCATCTTAATCGGAT
>CAYYWT010000036.1:0-10540 GCA_964475435.1 uncultured Eubacteriales bacterium | reverse complement strand
CACATTTTAAAGTTGCCCAGGATGTGAGCGTAAGCTCCGTTCCGTACTTTAAATTGACTCTACGCTTCCCACAAAAAATATTTTTGGTAAGCGAGGTACAGTACAATACGTTATGAATTTTATGAGTTTTTTTACAGCCCCTTTTTGTTTACAAAATATACTCTTCACCTAAATCTTCAATTATGTACTTTACCATATTGTTCGTAATCGTAGCTATTTCAGCTTTAGTAAGAGACTTAGTCGGCATTACATTCCCATATTCGTCTCCGTTTATAAGTCCTATTTTATTCGCCATATATATGTACTTTTCAGCCCATTTCGGAATATCCGCATTATCATTAAAACTCAGCAACGGTAAAGGCTCAGGTGCTTTATCTTCAAATCCTAACGCCGTTATAATCATCGTAATCGCTTCCGCTCTACTTATAATAGCGTTTGGTTGAAATTTTGAATTTCCGGTACCTTTTACTACACCTTTTTCTGTTAATGCCATAATATACTTATAATATTCATTCGTCTCAGGAACATCTTTATATACTTGTTGTTCCTTTTGTGTTGAAGAAGTAGTTACATTTGTCTTCTTAGCTCCATTATCCGTATCTATCTTTAATGCAAGAGCAATAATCTTCGCAAATTCTCCTCTTGTTACTCCGCTATTAGGAGTGGTATTATCATTCCATTCATCCATATACTCAAGAGCAAAAGCTTGGCGTAAAGCCTGTTCTCCCCAATGACCTTTTATTCCTTTAAGATTATAACTGGCTAACCTTGTCTGAATTGGAAATGATTCATATTTTGAAGAGCCTTCATCAGTTATTATGTAATTTAACATCTTCGTACCATAAAATTCAGGTAATTCCGAATAATATCTTAATGTACTTACATTACTTTCCGATATCATAAAACCACCATCAAAGCTAATTTCTGTTGGCTTGTTTTCTATATATACTATATTCTTTTTATCCGTATTGGAAGTAGTCGTTTTATACTTCCCTGTCCAATTTTCTCCCGTCCCGGACATACCGGAAATCGTATATGTCATATTAACCACTTCGTTATTCGCCCAACAAGTATTATATCCGTAAGACGAACCTGAGCCTGTAATCTTTATTTTCCCTTTATCTGTTCCGTCACTATATGTTTTTATTATATCAATGTTACCGGCAAAGTATGTTCCTACAGGCTTTACATCGTCTAGTTCTGTACGAGAAAAATCATACTTTTCTAATGTATATGTAACCGTTCCAATAGTTATATTTTCACTAAATTTCGTTAATTCCCATACTTTTGAAATTTGTCCGTT
The DNA here is from genome assembly GCA_964475435.1 of uncultured Eubacteriales bacterium. Classification (GTDB taxonomy): domain Bacteria; phylum Bacillota; class Clostridia; order TANB77; family RGIG9151; genus RGIG9151. The sequence continues at coordinate 9,237 of CAYYWT010000036.1, read as the reverse complement.
ATTTTTTTCGTTTGATGTAACAGAAAATGTAAGTTGGCGTGATAATGTATTTCCGTCCTCGTCTTCTAATTTATATGTATACGACTCAGTCGATGCTGAACTTTTTCCGGAATTACTTACTGTAACCGTTCCTTCCATTTCAATAGGTTTTCCGGATATAAAAATCATTTCTTTACAATTCAAATTCTTACTTCCGGAAACTTGTTGAGTAATAACCGGTTCATAACCGTAAGAAACCGAAAACATCAAAATCATTGAAAAAAGTATTAATATTCTTTTCATATTATCCCCCTAATCTCTTAGCAAAACTACAACAGCTTCACTTTCCTCAGCAGGCTTTATAACAACTACCTCATCTCCGAATTTTATATCCGTCGATTTTACATATCTTCCATTCTTGGTAATTGCTGTATTAATTGCTATACTAACTTCTTCATCTGTACTTTCTATCCATTCTTCATTTTCTATGTCATAAACTTCTGTATCAACAACTGTAAATTTATCTGTATCAACATCATCAACACTTCCGATAAATACATATGGAGTTTCAGTAAGCGTAGCAACAGTAATTATAACTGCTTCATCTCCATAAGCAACAACACATATTTCTTTTCCTTCATATTCCTCATCAAATTCGTTAAAATTTAACGGTTCAGTTTCACTAAATATTCTCGTGTCCGACGTAATTGTAAACGAAGTATTTCTTACCTTTCCTAAAATCCACTCATCATCTTCATATCTAGCACTAATATTCATTATTAATTCATTTCCCTCATCTATGGATTTCGCTTTCCCAAAATAAGCATATACTTCTCTTTCTTCTTCTTCCTTAGTCGTAGTAATCAATTTCGCAACATAGTCATCGTATTCGTCCTTTTGAACTACCACCAACAAATTATCTCCCTTACTAAAATTAGGTTTTGTAACTACTTTATCGTCTATTACAAATATCGTATTTTCGTCTACATACGGCTTTATAGTTTTATTGCTAATCTTTAGCTCGCCTGTATCTTCGTTAAATTTCGATACTTCACCTTTTAAAACAGTTTCTTTATTTTTTATTCCGATATTTATAGCTTTTACTTTTTCCAAAACTTCTGTATCTTTTCTTGTAGCTATATAAGCATATTTACCTACTTGTTTTTCTCCCAACTCATTTTTACTAAGGTTTATTCCTTCGTAACTTATTTGCATATTTTTATCTAGTGGCAAAGTAATAAAACCATCCGACATTTTCGCCCACTTTCCATCCTTTAATTCTTCCGGATTTCTTATTATAATTCTATCTTGAATTAAATTTATATCACTTATATACCCTTTATATATTCCCTCAACGCTTCTATCATCTATTACAATTTCAGCTTTAATCAGTTTATTTTGCGATAAGCTTAGTTTTGCATACTCTCCATTATATAAATCCTCAACTGATATTTCTTCGCCATTTTTATAAATAGGAACATCATTTAAATCGTATTTCATAGATTTTCCATCATCATTTATCATTGTAACCTTTGTCCCTTTTATTTCGGTAATTGTCGCATAATTTATAACAGCGTTAGTTACTCCTCTTATTACAACTAAATCTCCCAAATTATCAAATTCAAGGTAAACCGTATCTCCTTGCATTATATCGCTTGACGACGTTTCTTTTCCGTCTTTATAAATCTCAGTCCATCTTCCGTAAGTATACTTTTCAATGTTTCCATTTTTATCTTTAATAGATATTTCATAGAAATACGGACTATTTCCGGTTACAATGCCTTGCTTTTGTGTTTTTTCCTGTTCTTCTTGTTCCTCTCCATATATACTTGCATCAGTTACTCTTATAAATTTTACGTTTTTTTTCGAATCAACATAGTATTCTACTTCATCAGAACTCTTTAGTATATAAGCTCCGTTTAACATATTATTCCTCAATGTCGGAACATTTTTACCGTTTAAATCAACAGTTATGTTATCTCCATCTTCGTCAGAAATTAAAATATTGGTAGTTCCAATACTTTCAATAACGCCGGTATGTTTAATAACACCTAAATTAATTAAAATATAGTTCTCACAATTTTTTAGTATTTGTGCAAGCTCTGCTCTGGTTAAGCCACTTTTAGGATTAAACATATTATCGTCTGAACCAACCATAATTCCATTCATAGAAACCGCATCAACATATGTCTTTTTATTTTCAGCAATCTGACTTTTATCTATAAATTCAACAGGCTTTTTTTCATCAGAACTTTCAGACGATATTGAAAACGCCTTAGCTATAAGCTCCGCCATTTCTTCTCTTGTTATTGCCGCATCTCGTATATATACTCCTTTTTTCTTTAAAGTTTCTATATTACCTGATGTATCAGCTAATTTTAAAACAGTCTTACCGGTAATAAGTCCGTTTTTTATTCCATACTTTATATACTTATCCGACCAATAATTAGATACTAAGTTTAACTCATTTACTTCATCAGCTTTTCCCATTGAATTTAATACCGTTGTTATAGCTTGTTCATTTGTAACTTTAGTCGTCGGAGAAAATACACCACTGTCCATTCCTTGCATTATATCTAAAGCGGAAATTTGATAAATAGCAGACTTCGCCCAATAATCCTCGCCTTGACTAAGTACATCTTTATAATTTATCGAATTAATCTTTTGTTCACCACTCGATATACCATAATATGTAATATTATCTAACGCATATACTCCTGAAATTAATCCCAATGCTACTATACCTGTAACAACAGCCTTTTTAATCATATTTTTCACCTCAAAACGTCTTTCCAAACACTCTATCGGCAAAATTCAAAGTCATTTTAATAAATCTTTACTTTTATTATTAAAAATGTTACTATGTATATGAGATTTTTTGGAAAGGGGAATTTTAATGATTTCAATATCTGAACAAAAAAAGAAAGCTTTATCCCAATTAAAAGGGAATTGGTCGAATCCTGTAATTACTACTTTATTGTTTTTAGCCATATCCATTTCAGCATCTATCGCACTGTCAGGAATGGTTTATCTTTTTATTTTTGTGTTATCTCTTTTAGTATCATTTTCATCTCTTGTTTCAACACAAGACCTGACTACTCCTACTTATATATTACAAATAATTCAGCAACTTTTAAGTTTTGCCGTTAATTTATTAGTAATTCCTTTATCTTTAGGACTTACAAAATATTTTTTGATGTTTTCAAAAAGTCAAAAACCGGATATTGTAAATTTATTTGACGGATATAAATATTCTTTTGATACTTCAATTTTTGCAAGTATATTAGTTAGCATTTATACATTTTTATGGTCTCTTCTTTTAATCGTACCGGGAATTATAAAGAAATACGCTTATTCAATGACAATTTTTATTATAGCGGATGAACCGAATATTTCCGCAAATGAAGCTATTAAAAAAAGTGAAGCTATGATGAAAGGGTATAAGTGGAATTATTTTTTATTACAACTTTCATTTATCGGTTGGTCGTTACTTGCTATTTTTACTTGCGGAATAGGTTACCTTTGGTTAACGCCTTATATGCAAACCGCTTGTTCGCATTTTTATTTAAAAGTAAAAGAAGAATACGAAAACAAAGTTACAGATAATCAAGGTCCATTGATTTTAGAAGAATTTTAATGGAAAAGAACAGTTCGCAAAAATGCTTACTGTTCTTTTTGTATAAGTTTTATTTTTTTATCCTTACTTAATCTCTTTATTGCATACTCTCTCTTTGTAGCCTCAACTTTCGTCTCAAATTCCTCAAAATAAACCAACTTACAAGGAGTCCTCCCTCTTGTATATTTAGCTCCTTCGCCTAAATTATGTTTCTTAATTCTTTTTTCTAAATCATTTGTCCAACCTGTATACAAAGTTCCATCGCTACACTCTAAAATATATACATAATTCTTCATATTTTCCACCATTTTTACTGTTTTACTACTTCCGAATGATACGCAGTCGTACCCGTAAATTCTACTACTCTCCTTGGCGAATCTACATTATTTACAAACGCATCACGTGCTAATGCTGTTTTTAACACAGTTTCCATAGTCGTAGCCGGCACAAACGTAAGTTTACTTCTTATATTTTCAGATATCTCTTCCAAGTCTTTCTCATTATCCTTCGGAATAATTATTGTTTTAATTCCTGCTCTATATGCAGCATAAACTTTTTCCTTAAGCCCGCCAATAGGTAATACTCTTCCTCTTAGCGTAATTTCTCCGGTCATAGCAACATCGTGTTTAACCGGAATACCGGTTAAAGCTGAAATAACTGCGGTCGTCATCGTAATTCCGGCAGACGGTCCGTCTTTAGGCGTTGCACCTTCCGGTATATGAATATGAATATCTATATTCTTATAAAAGTCCTCCGGTATATCGAGCCTATTTGCAATAGAACGTATATAGGTAAATCCCGCTTTTGCAGACTCTTTCATAACATCTCCAAGTTGTCCCGTTAACTCAAGTCTACCTACTCCCGGCATAGTATTTACCTCAATGTTTAATATTTCTCCCCCCACAGCAGTCCAAGCTAAACCGGTTACTATACCAATTTCATTTTTCTTATTAGCTTTATCATGCATAACTTTCACAGGTCCTAAATAATTTTCAAGGTTTTTATGAGTAACAACAACTTTTTTAACATCATCTTCTAAAATTTCTCGAACCGCTCGCCTGCAAAGAGTCGCAACTTCACGTTCTAAAGTTCTTACTCCGGCTTCTCTTGTATAACCATCTATTATTTCTTTTATAACAGGTTGACTTATTGATAAACTATTCTTCGCCAAGCCATGTTTTTCCATTTGCTTTGGAATTAGGTATTTACTTGCAATATTTAATTTTTCTTCACCCGTATAACTGGATAATGTTATTATTTCCATTCTATCTAATAACGGTCTCGGGATAGTATCTAAACTATTCGCCGTCATTATAAACATTACATCAGATAAATCAAAAGGAACTTCTAAAAAGTGATCCCTAAATGAAAAATTCTGTTCGGAATCTAACACTTCAAGCATCGCAGACGCTGTATCTCCTTTATAATCAGAACTCATTTTATCTATTTCATCAAGTAAAATTAATGGATTTTTACTTCCTGCTTGTTTCATTGCATTTATAATTCTACCCGGCATAGCTCCAACATAAGTTTTTCTATGTCCTCTTATTTCAGCTTCGTCTTTTACGCCACCTAATGAAAGTCTGACATAATTTCTATTTACAGCTTTAGCTATCGACTTCGCTATCGAAGTTTTACCAACTCCGGGAGGTCCGTATAAACATAAAATTGGTCCATCTAAAGATTTCGTCATCTTCTTTACAGCTAAATATTCCAAAATTCTATCTTTAACCTTTTCTAATCCAAAATGATCTTCATCTAAAATTTCTTTTGCTTTCTTTAAATCTATATAATCTTCTGTTTTCTTATTCCAAGGTAATTCTGCTATACAGTCTAAATAATTTCTTATTACAGACCCTTCTGCTGAACCAGATTGCATTTTCTGAAGTCTGTCTAATTCTTTTTCTGTTTTTTTCGCAACTTCTTCCGGCAAATCAAGTTCTTTAAACTTTGCTCTGTATTCAGCTATTTCTCCGGCTATTCCATCCTTATCTCCAAGCTCATCTTGAATAGCTTTCATTTGTTCTTTTAAATAATATTCTTTTTGGACTTTATCTATTTGTTGCTTTACTTTAGCACTTATATTTTTTTCTAAATTTAGTATTTCTATCTCTTTAGCCAAACAAGCAATTAATTTCTCCAGTCTTACCTTTGAATCAAATTCAGATAAAATCTCTTGCTTGTCTTCTGTTGATATGGTAAGATTACCGGCAATGATATCACTTAGTTCACTTATCTCGGTTACGTCAGATACACGTGCAAATATTTCAGGATTAATTTTCGGATTTAAATTTACATATTCCTCAAATATTGAAACGGTTTTTCTCATTAAAGCTTTCGCTTCATTTTTATTATCTTTCTCATAAACAAATACTTTTTCGCATACTTCCGCTTCAAAATACGGCTCTGTTTGAATAATCTCAGCTACCTCAGCTCTAGTTATTCCTTCTACCAATACCCTTACCGCATCTCCGGGTAAACGCAATATTTGTCTTATAACTGCAATAGTTCCGACTTTATATATCCCGCTTTCATCCGGTTCTTCTACGGTAGCATCCGTTTGCGTAACCAAAAATATTAGCTGATGATTATGCATAGCTTCGCCAATTGCCTTTATAGACTTATTTCTACCAACATCAAAATGAACCGTCATATGAGGAAATACAGTTATCCCCCTAAGCGGTAATAAAGGTAGCATCTGTCTTTTAATAATTTTTTTGATATCGTCCATAGTAGTCTCCCCTTCACCTTCGGTGCATATAAATATTTTAACCCTTAGTTCGCATATATTCAAGCGGTTATTTATGGTGCTTCATTCACTTAATGGAACTAACTATATTTCTTATCGTAAAATTTTTTAAATTTAATTAGTGGAAAGTAAAAGAAAAAAAGGTAAAGTTTCGACAAAAAACAACTGTTTTTTACAGTTACTTTTATATGTGGAAGGATTTACTTTTAAATTTTATTTTGATATATTTTTACTAAACAAATTCTAAAGGAGGTAAATTTTATGAAATCACCTATAAAACTATCTTTCGGCGAAGAGGTTGCAAACGCTGTAACTCATTTAGTACCCGCCATTGCTGTACTTGTATGTATGCCGATTGTTTCTATAATCGCTTATAAATATGGTTCTATTATGGATGTTGTAGCTGTAACTATTTTCTGTATATCGCTTTTCTTTATGTTTTTTGTATCTACATTATATCATTGTATGCCCCACGATACGCCACATAAAGATGTGTTTCATATATTAGACCATATATTTATTTATGTCGCTATTGCCGGATCTTATACCCCTATAGCTTTATCTGTTATTAAAGGGTGGCAAGCTTGGGTAATTATAGGAATTCAGTGGGCTATGGTACTTTTCGGTATACTTTACAAATCTTTAGCGAAAAAATCAATGCCAAAAGTTTCTCTTACAATTTATCTAATTATGGGTTGGACTGCTATATTTTTCTTCCCTTTATTAATGAAAAAAGCCAACCCGGTACTATTATCATTAATAGTAGCAGGTGGCATTTTATACTCGATAGGAGCTATTTTCTATGCAAAAAAAGGATTTAAATATCACCATATGGTTTGGCATTTATTTATAGTACTTGCCGCGACTTGCCATTTTATTGGTATGTGCTTTTTCTTGTATTAAATGTTTTCGATTTGCCAATCAATTGCGTCTTTACCTAGAAATTCATTAGCTTTTGAAAAATGTTTACAACCAAAGAAACCGTTATATGCTGAAAGTGGACTCGGATGTGCTGCTTTTAGTATATAATGGTTTTTATTTGTAACTAAAGCTTCTTTTTTTCTAGCACACGCTCCCCAAAACATAAACACAATTGGTTTTTCACGCTTGTTTAATTCCATTATAACTCTATCCGTGAATGTTTCCCAACCACATTCTTTATGAGAATTAGCTTGACCTTTTCTTACTGTTAAAACATTGTTTAAAAGTAAAACTCCTTGACGTGCCCATTTTTCTAAATATCCGTTATTCGGTATGTAGCATCCTAAATCAGCATTAAGTTCCTTATATATGTTTAGAAGCGACGGTGGAATTTGTATTCCTTTTTGAACCGAAAAAGAAAGTCCGTGTGCTTGTCCTTCTTCGTGGTAAGGATCTTGTCCTATAATTACAACCTTTATATCGTTATAATCCGCCATTTTTAAGGCATTAAATATATTATTCATATCCGGAAAAATTCTATAATGATTATATTCATACACTAAAAATTTTCTGATTTTTAAATAATATTCTTTTTCAAATTCATCTTTTAATATTTCGTCCCAAGAATTACCTAAACTAACCATTTCTCCACCTCAGTTATATAAATTCATAGCCTTACTTACATTTCCGGATACAATTATTTCAACAGCCTCTACTGCTTTTTCTATGCTTTCCGTTAGTATTTTTAACTCATCATCAGAAAACTTACCTAAAACAAAATTTACTAAATCCATATTGCCTTTTGGCTTCCCAATTCCTACTTTCACACGCTTAAAATCAACTGTTCCTATATTTTGAACAACTGATTTCATTCCATTATGAGTTCCCGCTGAGCCTCGTTCTTTTATTCTTATGTTTCCTAATTCCAAATCAATATCATCAAAAACTACCAAAAGATTATCTATACTTTCTTTGTAAAAGTCCATAATTCCTCTAACGGCTTCTCCACTTAAGTTCATAAAAGTTTGAGGTTTAACAAGCATCACTTTCTCCCCGTTTATATCGCCCGTTCCAATTAAAGCTTTACTTTTTTCTTTTTTTATTTCTATATTATATTTTTCAGCAATTTTATCTATTACCATAAAACCGGTATTATGTCTTGTCTTTTCATATTCACTTCCCGGATTGCCAAGTCCTACTATTACCTTCATTCTTTCACACTCCAACTTTATCTAAATATTTTCATAAGTACCATTGAATTATTTATCATTTTTTCAATACCGGGAATTACATCCGGTATTACATAATTTACGACTAGCGCAAGAATGGCTATTAACAAGATAATCGCTATTATTCTTACAATTAACGCACCCTTTGCCAACTTATTTATATCTTTATCTCTATCTTCAACAAACGCTAAAAATAATGTATAAAATAATCCGAACACAGGAATTATCATAAAAAACAATATCTTAGCATAATATCCAACACTTTTTTTCTCAGGATTCCCAAACAAAAAATTCCAAAACATATTTTTTCACCCCTTATTTAAGAAAAGTTTTTACCGTTCCTTTACCGTCTTTTGAAGTAATTTCAAGCATCGCTCCGCTAACTATCGCCATTTGAGGAGAAACATGTCCAATATCCGCATCACAAATTACAGGAATATTTAATTCTCCAATCGCATCTTTAACAGCTTCATTAAAACTTATATCATAATCATTTCTAATAAACAACGGTCTACCAAAAATAATTCCGGAACAATAATTAAAATATCCAGAATTTTTCATCTGCCAAAGCACCCTAAACACTTCCGACGTACTCATTTCAAAAACTTCTAAAAACCATATTATTCCGTCATTTTTATATTTTTCCATATACTCATTAATTTTATCATACTTTGTACCAAAAAAGCACTTTATACAATCCAAGCACCCACCAATTGAACGCCCCTTAATTTCTATCTTATCCT
>CAYYWT010000035.1:0-10636 GCA_964475435.1 uncultured Eubacteriales bacterium | reverse complement strand
TTATTTGTTTAATGCGAATTTTAGACAAGCTATATTTTCGCAAATTGAAAGAATATTTCAGATTTAAATGTATGGAAATGTGGATAAAATGGCAAATTTATATAGTTGTATATAAGTAAACAATGTAGATAGAGATTGCATTAAATGTAGTCTCTATTTTAATGCCTGAGGTTAACAGGCGAGGTTACTTAGAATTTGACTGTGTCCAGTAGTGGGCGAAACAGGGAGAAAGAGTTGGTTGTAAAGTTAGCTTTAATATGATAATATCTGATTGTAATTTAGAAAAAGAGGTGTATTAAATGCAAGTTATTTTTTCGATTATTGTATGTTTTGTTGCCGGATTAGGGGCAGGATTAGGAACAGGTTTTGCGGGGTTATCAGCGGCTGCTGTTATTTCGCCTATGCTTATTACTTTTTTGAATTTTAATGCTTATGAGGCTATTGGAATTGCTTTAGCTTCTGATGTTTTAGCTTCAGCAGTTTCGGCATATACATATTGGAAGAATAAAAATATTGATATCAAAAACGGAATTGTTATGTTAATTTCAGTTCTTGTATTTACGCTAATAGGTAGTTTTATTGCATCATGTGTTCCGAATGATACATTGGGCGGTTTTTCTAAATTTATGACTTTGATTGTTGGTTTGAAATTTATTTTTAAACCTATTATGAAGTCTGGCGAATCTGTTAATAGTAGCAACGAAAGTAGAATTAAAAGAAATATAAAATCAATAATTTGCGGAGCTGTGATAGGATTTATTTGCGGATTTATCGGTGCAGGCGGTGGAATGATGTTATTACTAATTTTAACAAGTGTTCTTAAATATGATTTGAAGACGGCTGTTGGAACAAGTGTATTTATTATGACTTTTACAGCGTTTACCGGTGCAATTTCTCATTTTACAATTAGTGGAATGCCAAATATAAAAATAATGCTTTTATGTATCGCTTTTACATTTTTATGGGCAAGAATTGGGGCGGCTTGGGCTAATCGAGCTGATGTTAAGAAGTTAAATAGAGCAACGGGGATAGTGTTGACGATTTTAGGTTTGATTATGTTTTTAGTATAAGTTTGAGTTCTTACAACCTCTATTTTAGTATAGTATATTTTTTCCTTGTAAAGGGAAAATAATTTTTAAGAGATATGTAGATAAAATAAAAGCAAATATGCAATTAAAAATAATTGGAATAAAGATTGCGTATTGGAAAATAATATACTAAAATAACTACATATGAGGAGGTAAGTATATGAAAAACGGAGTTAGGTTTAATTTTATAAAAAATGATAAGTTTAAGACCAGTATGATAGGCGTATTTTTTTCTACACCTATGACTAATGAAAATGTTAGTGTTAATGCGCTTATTCCTGCGGTTTTAAGACGTGGGACAAAAAATTTCCCTACGATGAGAGAGATTTCTAAAAAACTTGAAAGTTTATATGGTGCGAAATTTGATTGCGGTGTTTCTAAAAAAGGAGAAAATCAGATTATAAGATTTTATGGAGAAACTGTAAATAAAAGATACACCGGTTCTGATCAAGATACTTTAAGTGAACTTGCTGCTTTAATTAATGATGTTATTTTTAATCCTGTTTTAGAAAATGGAAAGTTTAAGGCTGATTATGTTTCTCAAGAAAAGGAGCAAGTAAAAGATATAATCGAGTCTAGAAAAAATGATAAGGTTCAATATGCATTAGAAAGATGCTATGAGTTAATGTTTGAAGGAGAACCTTTTGGTTTATGCGAATTCGGAACAATAGAGGGAATTGAAAAGATTACGGATAGTCAATTGATGTCAGCTTATGAAAATATGTTGAATAATTATCAAGTTGATGTTATTGTTTCCGGAGATTTAACTGAAGAAGAGTATAAAGATATAATCGAAAAGTTTAATTTTAGCCCTAGAGAGGCTTTGCAAGTACAGAATTCTAATAAAGTAAATGTGCAAAAAGTTAGAGATTATACTGAAAAGTTTGATATTAATCAAGGTAAGCTTTCTTTAGGGTATAGAGTAAATATTGATACTAATAGTGATGACTATTATAAAATGCTTGTATATAATGGAATTTTAGGCGGTGGAGTTCAATCTAAATTGTTCCAGAATGTACGTGAGAAGAATAGTTTGGCTTATTATGCTTTTTCAAGGTACGAGAAAATAAAGAGCATAATGGGGATAAGTTGCGGAATCGAAATACCTAATTATAAAAAAGCTCTTGATACGATTTTAGAGCAGGTTGAGGATATAAAAAACGGAAAGATTACGGAGTATGAATATGAAACTACGTTAAAAACTATTGAAAATAGTTTGAATTCTATGAGAGATGAACAAGCCCAAATGTTAGATTTTAATTATACTCAAATTTTACTTGATAATAATAGGACTTTAGAAGAAATAATTGAGAATGTTAAGAAAGTACAGATTAAAGATGTGGTTGAAGTTGCTAAATATATTGAATTAGATACTATTTATTTTATGACCGGTAATGAAGAATAAGGGGGGGATAGAGATGATGATAATTGAAAATAACGTATTAAATGAGCGTATGTATAAAAAAGAATATAGTTGCGGACTTAAGGCGTATGTAATTCCTAAACCCGGATATCAAAAGAAATATGCTATGTTTGCTACGAACTTTGGCTCGATAGATGATAAATTCAGATTACCTGAAACCGGAGAAATTTTTTCCGTTCCTGATGGAGTTGCTCATTTTTTAGAGCATAAATTGTTTTCTATGAAAGACGGAAGTGCTATGGATAAATTTGCAGAAATGGGTTCAAGTTCTAATGCATATACGAGCTTTACTCATACTTCTTATTTATTTTCTTGTACTGAAGGATTTGATGATAGTTTTAAATTGCTTTTAGATTTTGTTCAACATCCGTATATCACTGAAGAAAGCGTTGAAAATGAGAAGGGAATTATCGGTCAGGAAATAAGAATGTATGAAGATGATCCGGATTGGCAAGTTTATTTTAATTTTATAAATTGTTTGTACAATGAATTTGCTGTAAAAAAGGATATAGCCGGTACTGTTGAAAGTATATCCGGGATAGATAAAGAGTTATTGTATAAATGTTTTAATACGTTTTATGATCCGTCTAATATGGTTATATTTGTCGTTGGCGATGTTTCTCCGGAAAAGATTTTCAGATTGATTGAGGATAATGTTCCGACTGAGAAAGAAAAATTAAAAATAGAGCGTTTTTATGCTGATGAGGAAGATAAGATTTCTATGCCTAGAAAAGAAGCTTATTGCGATGTTTCTATGCCTATATTTATGTATGGGTATAAGATAAATCCTAATATTCAAGATTTAATAAAAACTGAAATTGCGTTAGATGTTTTGCTTGAAATGCTTGTCGGAAAGAGTTCGGATTTATATGAGAAATTATATGAAGAAGGACTTATTACAGCACCGTTAGGAGTTGATATTACTCTTGAGAAAACGTATGGTTTCTTAAATATATCCGGAGAGTCGAGAGAATATGATAAAGTTATTTCAAAGATTAAGGAAGAAATTGAGAGAGTAAAATCTGAAGGAATTAATGTTGAAGATTTTAAGAGAACGAAGAATAAGTTGAGTGGAGAATATATTCGACAATTTAATTCAGTAGATAAGATTTCTCATATGTTTATGGCAAATATTTTTAGAAATGTGGATATTTTTGAATATGCGAATGCTTTTAACGATGTTACTGTCGAAGATGTGAGAAATGTACTCAATAAATACTTTGATTTTTCAAAAGAAGCTATATCTGTTGTAAAGCCGAAGAATTAAAGTATTGATAGGGTTTTGTAAAACGGAAAATGTCGAATAATGGCTGAAAAATGCGATTTGTTTTAATTGACAAGTCGCATTTTTTGTCGGATAATTTAAATATATTAAATGGACCGGAGAAAGGTAGGAGCTAATGAGTAATGAAATTTTAAAAGAGGTAAGGAAGATAAAATTTGGAGATAAGTTATCTAATGCTTTATTAGAGTACTACTTAGTTGAAAATGATGGAGATAGGTTTGGAATTAAGGTTTCTAAGAAAACTGACGGTGTTTTAAAAGTTTTAGAACAACGTACTCTAGAGTATATTGTTGATGAGGAAGATGAGGCTGATAAGGTTATAAAGTTGTTGGCCAAAAATACGGTAACGCCCCTTACTGTTGAAAGTGTTCTTCACGATTTAGGGTATGTTGTTTAAATATATATTTCCTTTTTAACTGTCGCTGTACAAATTAGTACAGCGATTTTTTTGTTTTGAGTATTAAATGATAAGTTCTTAACTAAATTCCTTAATAGACAAAAACTAGATTATATGCCGGTTTCAGCACTTTGCAATAGGTAAAATCAAAAATGATACTTTAGTCCCGATTAAGTATTTTGAAGAAAAAGAAAGATAAAGGACGAAAAAGGGATATTTAAATGTTGCATTTTTAAAACTAAAATTGTATATTTGTATAGCAATGGAACACAAGATGTTGTGATTTTATTTTCAAAAAACACTAAATGTTGTGTTTTGGTTGCCGATATACTTAACGGTTTTGATATAAAACTTTGTACAGATTTATTAATAAACATAAGAGGAGGAGACCTAATAATGAAAATTATTAAGAGAGATGGAAAAAGTGTTGAATATAATCCGGAGAAAATAAGAGTTGCCGTTCAAAAAGCGAATACTGAGGTTAGAGGGAGCGATAAAATTTCTAAAGCTCAAATTGAAGATATTATAACTTACATAGAGCAACTTAATAAATCCAGGGTTTTAGTTGAGGATATACAAGATATTATAGAGCAAAAATTAATGGAGTTTGGAAAATATAAATTAGCCAAGAGATATATTACATACCGTTACACTAGAGAGCTTGTAAGAAAAGCTAATACGACTGATAAGTCGATTAAAGAACTTGTTGAGGGCGAGAGTGAATATTGGAATACTGAGAATTCTAATAAAAATGCGACTGTTGTAACGACTCAAAGGGATTATTTAGCCGGAATAACGAGTACAGATATTACAAGAAGATTTTTATTATCTGAAGATATTGTAAAAGCGCACGATGCCGGTATTATTCATTTCCATGATGCTGATTATTTTGCTCAAAATGCTTTGCATAATTGTGATTTGATTAATTTAGAAGATATGTTACAAAACGGGACTATAATTAATGGCGTTTTAATAGAGAAACCTCATAAGTTTATTACTGCTATGACTATTGCGACTCAAATTATAACTGCTGTTTCATCTAGTCAATATGGTGGAGTTACTGTTACTATGACTCACTTAGCTCCGTTTGTTAGAGATAGTTATAATGTTTATTTGAAAAAATATAAAAATAGGAATTTGCCAACTGAACAATGTGAAAAGTTTGCGAGAGAAGATTTATTAAAAGAAATAAAAGATGGTGTTCAGACGTTCCAATATCAAGTTAATTCTATGACTACAACTAATGGTCAAGCTCCGTTTTTAAGTGTTTGTTTCTACCTTGGAGAAACTAAAGAATACAAAGAAGAATTAGCTATGATAACTGAGGAGTTCTTTAAGCAAAGAATGGAAGGTATGAAGAATGAAAAAGGCGTATATATTACTCCTGCTTTCCCTAAGCTTTTGTATATTTTAGAGGAAGATAATGTTCATCCAAATAGTAAATACTGGTATTTAACTGAACTTGCCGCACGATGCACAGCTAAGAGGATGACTCCTGATTATATTTCTGAAAAGAAGATGCTTGAGTTAAAAATAGATAAGAATGGTAATGGAAATTGTTATCCTTGTATGGGATGTCGTTCTTTCTTGACGCCGTATGTTGATCCTAAAACTAATAAGCCTAAATATTACGGAAGATTTAATCAAGGTGTTGTTACTATTAACTTAGTTGATGTTGCTTTGTCGGCTAATAAGAATTTTGAAGTTTTCTGGAAACTTTTTGAGGAAAGATTGGAATTATGTCATAAGGCTTTACAAGCGAGACACGAGAGACTTGCTAAGGCTAAGAGTGATGTTGCCCCTATTTTATGGCAAAACGGAGCTTTGGCTAGACTTGGTAAGGGAGAGAGTATTCACGATTTATTGCATGGAGGATATTCTACTATTTCTTTAGGTTATGCAGGATTATATGAGTGTGTTAAGTTTATGACTGGCGTAAGTCATACGCATAAAGACGGTAAGGTTTTTGGACTTGAAATTATGCAAAAGATGAATGATAAATGCAAAGAGTGGAAAGCTGATGAAAATATTGATTATAGTGTTTATGGAACGCCTATTGAATCGACTACATATAAATTTGCGAAGTGTTTAAAAGAAAGGTTTGGAGTTATTGAAGGAATTACTGATAGAAATTATATAACGAATTCTTATCATGTTCCTGTTTTTGAGGAAATTGATGCTTTTTCTAAATTAAAGCTCGAAAGCGAGTTCCAACAATTAAGTCCCGGAGGAGCTGTTTCTTATGTTGAGACTCCTAATTTACAAAATAATCTTGAGGTTGTTGAACAATTAATACAATTTATATATGAAAATATAATGTATGCAGAGTTGAATACAAAGTCGGATTATTGTCAAAAATGCGGATTTGATGGTGAGATGTTAATTGATGAAAACTTTGATTGGTATTGTCCGAATTGTGGAAATAAAGATCATAATACATTAAATGTTGCTAGAAGAACTTGCGGATATATTGGTACTAATTTTTGGAATAAAGGAAGAACTAATGAGATAAAGGATAGAGTATTACATATTGATAATAAAGATTTAGAAGAATAGAGGCTAAAGGATATGAGGTACAATAAGATAAGAAAGATGGATATTTCAAATGGTCCCGGAGTAAGAGTTTCGATTTTTACTCAAGGTTGTGCGTTTAATTGCCCTAATTGTTTTAATCCGGAGACGCACGATTTTAACGGTGGAAAAGAATTTACAAATGAAACTTTAGATAAGATACTTACGTTATGTGATAATGAGAATGTTGAAGGATTATCTATTTTAGGCGGAGAGCCGTGTCATCCTAAGAATATAGAGGGAACGACGAAGTTAGCGAAAGCTTTTAAGGCTAAGTTTCCTAAAAAAGATTTATGGATTTGGTCGGGTTTTTCATTTGATAAAGATTTAAAGGATAAAGAGGTTGTAAATTATGCTGATGTTATTGTTGACGGTCAGTATATGGATGCTGTGAGAAATCCGGGGCTAAAATGGAAAGGGTCGGCTAATCAACGTGTGATTGATGTAAAGAAGTCGCTTAGAGAAAATAATGTTAGTTTACTTGAACAATAAAAGGAGCTATAAAAAATCATAAAATTCATAAAGTATTGTACTTTACCTCGCTTCACAAAAATATTTTTTGTGGAAAGTGTAGTGCTAAGTTAAAGGACGGAACGGAGCTTACGCTCACATCCTGGATACCTTTAAAATGTGATTTACATAGAGGGACAAAAAAGCAATTTTTGTTTCGCTTGGTACAGTACAATACTTTATTCTAATGATAAACGATTTTTTATAGCCCCTTTTATTTTACGTTGGTTGCAAATTGATAATCAATATGCTAGAATTTATTTCGAAATGAGGCGAAGAAAATGAGTAATGTTAAGTTAGATATTTCGTGGGAAATTGATGAGGAAAAAAGACTTGAGGATATGATTATTGAGACTGTTAAAACTGCTTTGATGCTTGAAGGAGCTAAATGTGATGTGGATCTTAGCGTAGTTGTTACGGATAATGAAAATATTCGTGAGATTAATAATGAACAAAGAAATATAGATAAGGCGACGGATGTACTTTCTTTTCCGGGGTATGAGAAGGAAGAATGGGAACGCTTAAAAGAAAGTGATGAGCTTATTTATATTGGAGATATAGTTATTTCAAAAGAGAAAGTTGTTGAACAAGCCAAAGAGTATGGACATGGTTTTGATAGAGAGTTTTGTTATTTAGTTGCTCATGGTATGTTACATCTTATGGGGTATGATCATATGGTTGATGAGGATAAGGTTATAATGCGAAGTAAAGAAGAAGAAGTTATGAAGAAGCTTAATTTGGAGAGGTAAAGATGCTTAGAAAAGGACAAAAAGAGTTAGTTGAAACATATAGAAAAGGTTACTGTGGTGTGCCGGCGATACCGGGTGGCGGTAAAACTTTTGCGATGACTCAATGGGCGGTTGAGGTTTTAACTGAAGGAATTAGTAAACCCGGCAAGGTTTTGATTGTTACATATATGAATTCTGCGGTTAATAATTTTAAACAAAGAATTTCTGCTGCATTGGAGAAAAGGGGAGTTACGTCGAGGGATTATTATGTTTCGACTATTCATAGTTTATGCTTACAAATTATTAAAGAAAAACCTGATTTAGTTGGGATTAATTCTGAGGTTGAAATTATAGAGCAGTCTAAAAAGAATGCTATTATTAAAGATGCTATTGCTAAGTGGAAAAGAAATGAAGATAATATGCGATTATATGTGTATTATTTGGATGAGAATCATTTAGCTAAAAATGGATATGATAAGGTTGTAAAAAAATGGGATGGTGTTTTTTGCAACTTGATAAGTGATGCGATTTCTGAATTTAAAACTTTAGGAATTGGAGCTAAAGAGGCTATTTATAAAACTAAGGATTTGCCTGTTACGTCGCTGTTAAAGGTTGCGGCGATTATTTATGTAGAATATGAAAAGATGTTAAGACGAAAAGGCTTAATTGATTTTGAGGATATGTTGTTTAAGGCGAAGTATATTTTGGAAAATGATGAAGTTGTTTTAAATAAATTTAGAAAAAAGTATACATATGTTTGCGAAGATGAGGCTCAAGATTCAAATAGAATTCAAACGGAGATTTTAACTCTTATTGCCGGTAAAGACGGAAATTTTTTAAGGGTAGGAGATAGTAATCAAGCTATTATGACTACTTTTGCTAATAGCGATATGAAATTGTTTAAAGAATTTTGTAATGGAGAGAATAAAAAAGTTTTTCATATTGTAGAATCTAGTCGTAATACGGTTCAGATAATAAATACTGCGAATAGTTTTGTTGATTATGTTATAAATTCTCATCCGACTGTTGAATGTAGAAATTCGTTATTACCTCAATATATTGAACCGGTTTCTAAAGATGATGATTTCCCTAATCCGGTTGTAGAAGGCAACGGAGTTTTTTATGCTAAGTATTCTAAAAAAGATGATGAGTATCAAGGAATTGTTGATAAGTGTAAGAAGATAATTGAAGAATTTCCTGATAAGACTACTGCGATTTTACTTCCCGATTCTTATAAGATAAAGTCTTTAATTAATTTGCTTGATGCTTATAAAATAAAGTATGATTATTTAGAAAATTCTTCTGATGAAAGAAATAGTACTATATTTAAATTAGGTAGGATAATTGATTTTATTTCTAAACCTGAGAGTAATGAAAAGTTAATTGAAGTTGTAAAAATGTTTATTGATGAGGAAGCTAATGGACGAGAGGAACTTATAAGTTTCTTAAAAAGTACGAATATAGAGGAATTGTTTTATCCTATTGCCGGGTTTGATTATGGTGTAAAACCTGACAATAAACTGAAAAAAATGGTAGCCTTTAAAATGTTTGATGAGTTGAAAGAAAAATTAAAGGCTTTTTTGGAGTTTCCTTTTACAGTTCCTGAAAAATTGGTTATATATATTGCTGAAAAGTTGGAATTTTCAAGAGAAGAAATGGCTATTGCTGAAAAGGTTGCGTCGGGTATTAAATTTTTGAGCGAAGATAATGCGAGGTATAAATTGAGTGATTTAGCTTTTGAGCTTTTGCAACCAAAGAATGCGTTTAATTATTTTGCTAATTTAGTTTATGAATTAAAAGGGTATGAATCGAAACCCGGTGTTGTTGCTATTGCGACATATCATAAGTCTAAAGGGCTTGAGTGGGATAATGTATTTTTAGGAAGTTTGACTGCGGAAGATTTTCCGACTATGTTAAGTGATAAATTTAAGGCTGAGCAAGAATATTTAAAACTTGAGTGTAGAAATCCGAGTGCTTTTATTAAGAGAGATTTTGCTACTATACTTGGTGAAGAACAAAGAGATTTTGCAAAAGAAGGGAAATATGAATTTATTGCTGAAAGAGCTAGATTATTATATGTTGGAATTACCAGGGCGAAAGAGAGATTGTTTATTTCTTCTACGGATAATTATAAAAATAAAGCGTCTCGTTATTTTACTTTTTTGGTTGGGAATGGTGAGAATTAATGGAATTAAAAGATAAAAAGTATTTTTATTTTACACAAAATTCTTTGTCTACGTTTGTTAATTGTCCTTATAGGTTTAAGAAGAAGTATGTGGATAATATAAAGTGGCAACAAGATGAAAGTAATGAGGCTTTAGAAAAAGTTGCATTTGGTCTTGATTTTCATAAAATAGCAGAGAGATATTTTAAGCGAATTCCGGTATATGAGGAGAGCTTTAAAGATGATATTGAGTTATACAATGCGTATTTGAATTTAAAAGAAGAGTTTGTATTAGATGAAAATAATCAATATTATCCAGAGTATACAATTAGATTTTCTGACGGAATTATGAGGCTTGAAGCGAATATTGACTTGATAATTATAAAAAAGGATGGAACTGTCGAAATTTTTGATTGGAAAACTAATGCTGAATTAACTAATGCAAAAAAGTATATGTCATCACTACAAAC
>CAYYWT010000034.1:0-11795 GCA_964475435.1 uncultured Eubacteriales bacterium | reverse complement strand
GCTCTTTAAACTAATGATATTATCTTTTTAAAACAAGTAGACTGAATAGTAACGTTTAATGTAAAAAAATATTAAATAATATTGAAATTTGGTGTTTAATATGCTACTTTAGAAATGTAGTTAAATAATTTAAGGAGGTTTTTTATATGTTTTGTCCAAATTGTGGAAGTCAAAATGATGATAGTGCGAATAATTGTAGTAATTGCGGAACGCCTTTAAAACAAGGTGCGACTCAAAATACTTCTGGTAATGGAGAGGCTCCAAAGTCTAAGTTAGTTGCCGGTTTACTTGGTATTTTCTTAGGCGGTTGGGGAATTCATAACTTTTATTTAGGTTTTACTAAAAAGGCGATAATTCAAATTGTTGTTACGATTGTAACTTGTGGAATTGGTGCTCTTTGGGGACTTATTGAAGGTATTTTAATTTTATGTGGAAATATAAATACGGACGCTAAAGGAAATAAGTTGGTTGATTAACTTTTGTTAAATTTCATATGTTAAGATATGAATAGTAACCACGAAAAAGCGGTGTACCATACCAGTAAGTGGGAACTAAGAGAGATAGGGAGCTGTAAAAAGACTCATAATATATTGTACTGTACCTCGCTTACCAAAAATGTTTTTTGTGGGAAGTGTAGAGATTTCATAAGCGATTGATTTTTATGTAAATTTGTGATACAATGAACGTTGAGTAATTTATATATTATCGATTTCCGGAAACTTGGAGGAAAATAAAATGCTTACAAACGAATTTTTAAAAAATGCTGAATGCTTGGAAGAGGTACATGATTATTTAAATTTTATTCCCAAATGTGATTTATCTTCAATTACTGATGACCAGATTGAAGAAATGAATCTTACGCCAATAGCAAAAGCGAATGTGAAAAGATTAGTAACGGAACACAGACTACGGAAAGTCTTAGCAAATGACGGCAGGTACTTGGAAGAGGTACATGATTATTTAGATTTTACTTCTGAATGTGATTTATCTTCAATTACTGATGACCAGATTGAAGAAATGAATCTTACGCCAATAGCAAAAGCAAATGTGAAAAGACTAGTAATGGAACATAGACTACGGAAAAGTAATAACAAAGAATAATGATATGATTAAAAATAAGTAGAAAAGAAGTTAATTCCGGGGAAGATACGTTGTATCTTTCCCGGAAAATATTTTAAATAGTAGCATAAGTCATACTTAAAGGTGCTATTTAATATTGTAAGTCGTATGAGAAAATGTCTTATATATAAAAATCGTGATTAGAAATGGTAGTATAGTATTCTCTATTTTTTATTATCCAGTTATTTTTAGCGATAGTCGGGTTTAGAAAATATAAACAATCTCCGACGTAATTAGAGCCGTCAAGAGCGTCTTTTGCTGCTGCTATACTACTAGTGGATGGTGTATTATAAATTGTCCCATTTGAAACAGGCTCGAATTGTACACCGAAATTATCGTCGAATATTACTCCCCATATTGTGTTTGGAAAATCGTTTGATTTTACACGATTTAGTATTACTTCGCCAACGGCGACTTTTCCTTTATAAGGTTCTCCGCTTGCTTCTGCCTCGATTATTCTTGAAAGCCAATATACAGCATCATTAGAATTATTTTCGTCAATTGCAGAATTTGCATAGTCACTTGAATTTATTATGACGGTTTGGTTAGTTTCATCCCAGTCTACATTTGCATCAAAGCAATTTGAAACAAATCGTACAGGTATAAATGTCCTTGAATTTACTATTAATGCGTTATTTTCCAGTTTAATATATTCGTTATTTAAATATGCATAGTTTTTATTTATAAATAAAACTAGTGTTTTATTGTTGTATTTTATGGTTACTGAATTGTTAGAAGGATTCCAAGTTATATCGTTGATGTTTAGTGCTTCGGATATAAAGCGAATAGGTACATAAGTGGAAGAATTTGATACAAATGGGGCGACATCAGGGGAGAGGTACTTACCGTTTACTTTTATACTTATACCTGTTTTGGCGTAGGATAATTGAAATGATAAAACTATTATGAGTAATAAAGTTAATATTTTTCTTAAGAATTTCATATTACCAACTCCCTTGTATATTTAAATAGTATCATAACTGGGATTTAGGTATCAATGCAAAATATATGGATACGAATGAAGAAAAAACCTAAGTAATGATTTTTTACAGTCCCATTTTTTTAAATAAATTAACATTTTTTTGTATACATCGCATAGATTGATGTGATAAAATAGAAATGTTAAAAGTGCTTATTAGAGAGGACTGAGAAAAATGGAATTGATTTTTTTATTAGTGTCGGCGCATATTTTCGGAGATTATGTTTTTCAAAACGATTATATTGCGAATGCGAAAGGAAAAGATTTTTATCATTTATTTGTACATTGCTTGATATATACGTTTTGCTTTTGGTGTGTACTTACGTTCTTAAATAGCGTAAATTGGGGGATATTACTTTTTGTTTTTATTTCTCATATTATAATAGATTTCTTAAAGTGTAGAATGAGTGCTAAAAATTCAGGTAAATCTCGTATATATTATGCTGTTGATCAATTACTTCACTATGTAGTAATAGTAGTTATAATATGTTTATTGAGCTAAAGTAGGGGAAAAATCGTATATATAAAAGGTGAGATTATGGATATTAATGAATTGATAAAGAATGTTTCTGTACGTAAATTTTTCGGAATAGAAAGTGATGATAATATTTCTGATGAAACTATGAAACTTCTTGGCTTGCTTGAGTATTGTAAATTTTCTAAAGGAGAAGATATAGTTACTTACGGAGATAGTGCTGAAGATGGTATGTACATAATTATAAACGGAAATGCGACTGTTTTGGGAGCAAAAGGTCGAGTTGCCGGAAAAATGGAAAGTGGAGGATTTGTAGGAGAGATGGCGCTTATTTCCGGTAAAACGAGAGGTGCTACCGTAAGAGCTGATGATGAACTCGAGGCTGTAAGAATCCCAAGGCCTTTATTTAATGAAGTAGTTAAGAAAAATCCTGACTGCTATGGTGTTTTTATGGAGACGTTGTATTCGAATTTAACAAGCGTTATTACTGACCAACTTAGAATTAAAGCTGAGCTTGATATTGCCACTAAAATTCAGGAAAGTTCGCTTACTAAAAAATTCGATGATTTTGGTATTGAGGCATATGCTGTTATGCGTCCGGCAAGGGAGGTTAGCGGAGATTTTTACGATATATTTAAAATAGATAATTCTCGTGTTTGTTTGATTATTGCTGATGTTTCCGGTAAAGGAATATCTGCTGCTTTGTTTATGCTTATGGCGAAAATGATTATTAAAAATTATGCGAAGTTAAATATTCCGGTAAATGAAGTATTAGAGCGTGCTAATAATGAGTTGTGTGAAAATAATGACGCGAATATGTTTGTTACAGCGTTTATCGGAATTTTTAATACAGATACCGGAGAATTTAGGTATGCTAATGCCGGTCATAATTTGCCTATTGTTTTAAGCCAAAGTCAAGGAGCTGACTTTATTATGGCTTATCCCGGATTTGTATTAGCAGGTATGGAGAATATGAAATATAAAGAATCTACAATTACTTTGGACAAAAATGATGCTATATATATGTATACTGACGGGGTAACTGAGGCGCAAAATGTAAAAGATGAGTTGTTTTCAGATGAGCGACTTATAAAGCTATTTAAAGAAAAGAATTATGCTAGAATGAACGTTAAAGATGTTTTGACTGATGTCCAAACTGAGATTGATAATTATTGTGCTGAGGCTGAGCAGTCTGATGATATTACAATGCTTATGTTTAAGTGGAGCTAAAGGAGGTAATTATGCCTAACTTGATTATTGATGCTAAAAAAGAGAATTTAGATAAAGTGCTTGAATTTATAAATGGAGAACTTTTGAAATTCGAATGTGAAGAAATGTTATTGACTAAAATTGATATAGCTGTTGAAGAAATTTTTGTTAATATTTCTAGCTATGCTTATGAGAACCCAGGCGAGGTAGAAATAAAATGTAATGTGTTTGAAGATAGTTTTATGGCTGAAATAGAACTTATAGATAGCGGGAAACCGTATAATCCGTTAAAGCGTGATAATCCGGATATAAATTTGTCAGTTGATGAACGAAAAATAGGTGGATTAGGAATTTTTATGACTAAGCAGTTTATGGATGAAGTTAAATATAGATTTGAAGATGGTAAAAATATTTTAACTATATATAAAAAAATAAACAAGGGGGAAAATTAAGAATGAAGAAGTGGATTTTTGCAGTAATTTTTGTGGCAACTACGATGGGAAATTCTTTTGCAATGCCGACCGATATGATAACTGATAAAGGTTTTATTACAAGAGAAGAATTTTTTGCAATGCTTGGGGAAACAAAAGAAGGATTTGTAAGTGATGAATTAAATTTTAATTTTGAAGATGCGGAGGATATTTCTTTAGAATACGGGAAATATGTTTATTCTTTGGCTAATGAGAAAATTATAAGCGGTTCGGTTATAGAGGGAAAGAATTATTTAGAACCGAAAAGAGAAATTACAAGAATGGAAACAGCGGTTACTTTGACTAAATTTTTAGGAATATATTCTACTGCACCGTGTGAGTTAAATGATGAAGATATTCCGGATTGGGCGAGCAGTTATATTGGAACTGCTGTTAATTTCGGATTAATGAATTTAGATGAAACCGGGTATTTTAATCCTAGCGATAATTTGTTAAAGTACGATGCGGAGCTAATAATAAAAAGTTTAACTGATAAGGGATATTTTGATGAAAAGAGTATAGAAATATATGCCGGAAATGGTATGTCGTATTTGGCTGATGGTAGTTTAGAGGATACAAGCTTTTTTGCACCTACCGGAATTATAAAATATAGAAATTCGATTTATGTGGCTGATAATAAAAATAATGCGATAAGGAAGATAAAAGATAATGAAGTTACTACTGTTGCCGGAGATTATAGTGTTAGAGATGAATTTGATGTTGTTTTAGGAAGTTTTGCGGATGGAAATAAAGCTAAATTTGATTCGCCTTCTTTTCTTGCAACGCCTAAAAGCGGTATATTGGTAACAGATACGAATAATAATTTAATAAGATATTTTTCGGGTTCTAGAGTTTCTACATATGCGGGCA
Organism: uncultured Eubacteriales bacterium; assembly: GCA_964475435.1. Lineage (GTDB taxonomy): Bacteria > Bacillota > Clostridia > TANB77 > RGIG9151 > RGIG9151. The sequence goes on along the minus strand of CAYYWT010000034.1, from coordinate 6,673 downwards.
ATATCGAGGGAGGATATAAAGACGGAAAAAGGAGTAAAGCGTTATTTAATAATCCTACCGGAATTGTTGCAACGGATAGAGGAGTTGTTTATATTGCGGATACAGGAAACAATGTTATAAGAAAAATTGATAGAAACGATAACGTAACTACATACGCCGGAGTTGTAACAAAAGATGGAGGATATAAAGACGGAAAAGCAAATGAGGCTATGTTTAACAGACCTATTGGACTATTTTTAAAGGACGGAGCTTTATATGTTGTTGATTGTGGAAATCAGAGAATAAGAAAGATTGAAGACGGAAAGGTTACAACTGTTGCAGGTGGCGGAGAAGAAACGTATGATGATTCTAATGAGATTATAGGAGATTATATAGACGGAAGTTTAGAAAATGCCAGATTTAATTTCCCTCAAAACGTAATTTTTGATAATGAGGGAAATATGTATGTTGCTGATACCGGAAATTCTGCTATTAGAAAGATTGATAAAGCCGGCTTTGTTTATACAATAGCAGGATTATCGTCAAATGATGATGTTGAACTTGTAAGTCCTGTCGGGCTTATGATAGATGAAAATAAATTGTATGTTACTGATACGGTAAAGAATTGTATTGTAGTTATTGATATAGGGGAGGCAGAATAATATGAAATTAAAGAAGTTTTCATTAATACTGGCTATTATAGTGCTTCTTACGAATTTTTCGTTTGCGGCTGAGGTGGCTAAAGGTAAGACTATAAGATTAGAAACTTTTTCGGGAAGTGTCGAGGTAAAAAGCGGTAGTGGTAAAAATGTAAATGTGTATGAAAAAATGAGGGTTTTTGACGGATATTCGATAAAAACGATAAATGAATCTGAGGTTTATTTATCTTTAGATGATACAAAGGCTGTTAAACTTGGAAGTAATACTGAGATTAAAGTTAAAAAGAGTTGGTTTTCTAACAAAATTACGGTTATTTCCGGAGAATTGTTTTTTAATGTTACGAAACCTTTAGAGAGTAATGAGAAGTTAGATATTTCTACGCCTACGATGTCTATGGGAATAAGAGGTACGAGCGGTTCGGTTATTGTTAATGAGAACGGAACGAATGCTCAAATTTATACAGGTAAAGTTGAAGCCAAAGGTTTGCATAAGAGAGTTCATATAAACGCAGGAGAACAAGCTATATCTGATACCGATTTAAGACTAATTAAATTAAAAAATGACGGTAGCGAAATTCCGTCAATGGCATTAAATGAGATAAATAATGATGATGAATTAAAAAATGAGATAAAGGAAAAGACTGAGCTTGATGTAGATAATTTTACAGAACAAGAAAAGATAAATTCTGAAAATGAAAAAGAGGAAAGAGAAAAAGAAGATGCTGAAATTGAAATGCTAAAAGAGAATGCACAAAATGAAAAGAGTGAGAATAAAAAAAGTAATACGAGCAATAAAAATGTTACCGGAAAGAGTTCAGGCGGTGGCAGTTCTAAAACTCTATTAACTTGGGAAATCCTAACTGAATGGATAAGCAAAACTACGGATGATGCTGATAGAGTTTACGGAATTAGTGATTTAGTAAGTTTTGCAAGTTCTTATTCTTCTGGTTTAAACATTTCTGGATATAACGGATTAAATGATGCTGGCAAAGATATGGTAGAAGATTTGATGCTTTTATCAGAGGATGGAATTAAAGGATACCTTGGATATTTATTGTCGGTTTATAGTTCACTTGAAGAATTTACAACTAGTTTTAATAATGCAGTTAATGATGCCCAAAAAGAGACATCTTCAAGTGAAGAAATCGTACCTTCTACGACTCCGAGTATTGATTAATTTGGGAAAGCGAGCTTTAGGGGGTGATATGTATAAAAAGATATATTGTTTATATATTGTGTGTTGTAATATCGGTAAGTATTTTTGTTAGTGGGATATTTAGTAGAGTAGAAGTTAATTTGTCTGATATGTTTTTTCAGTCCGAGAGTACTTTAGACGGAAATATTGCGTTAATAGAAATTGATGCGAAAAGTTTGGAGGAGCTAGGGCCGTTTCAATCGTGGCCGAGAACTTATATGGCTGAGGTTATAAACATATTAAATTCGGATAAAAAGGTTAAACCGGCAGTAATAGGCGTTGATATTATGTATTTTGGTAATACGGTTAAAGAAGCGGATGATGAATTAGTGAATGCTTGTAGTAAAAATGATAATGTTGTAATGGGGAGTTTAGCTAATTTCGGTTCTGTATTGGTTAAAGACGATAGTGGTAATTTTTATATGGATAACAACTATATAGAAAAGTTTGAAGAACCTTATGAAGAATTGAAAGAGGTTGTAACTTGCGGTCATCTTAATACTAAGGTTGATAGTGACGGAATTGTGAGAAATGCTATTAATCAAATAGAATTGCCAAATGGTAAAAAAGTCAATAGTTTTGCTTTTGAGATTTACAAAAAATTTGCTGAAAAAATGGGGATAGAAGTAAACTACGACGTGCCTACTAACCAAAGCGGTGAATTTTACATACCATATTCGGCTAAACCGGGTGGATATTCAGATGGCTTTTCTTTTGTTGATGTACTAAAAAAGGAAATTAACCCGGATATATTTGAAAATAAAATAGTTTTAATAGGTCCGTATGCTACAGGACTTTTGGATAATTACATAACGTCTATTGATCACAATGAACAAATGTATGGAGTAGAAATTCATGCTAATATAATAGATACTTTGATAAAAGGTAATTTTAAAACGTATGTTCCTAAGTGGATACAAGCTATTTTAGTAGGAGTAATTGTGTTAATATCTGTAAATATATTTAATAAAACGAATATTAAGAAGTCAACGTTGACATTATTTGTTTTAATATTAGGATATTGGGGATATGCTTGTTTACTTTATCACGTAGTCGGGAGAATTTCGGATGTTTTATGCGTGCCGCTTTTTGTAATTGTTATTTATCTAGCTTTTATTGTAAAAAGATATATTAAAGCTAATTTAGAAAAGAAAAAAGTAGAAAGTACTTTTAAGAGGTATGTTGCCCCACAAGTAGTAGATAAAATTATTAAAGACGGAATTGATAATATTGAGCTTGGCGGAAAAAAGACGGATATTGCGTGTTTATTTGTAGATATTAGAGGGTTTACTCCTATGTCTGAGGCGTTATCTCCGGAAGAAGTTGTTGGAATATTAAATGAATACTTAAGCCTTACAAGTTCATGCATATTTAGTAATAATGGAACATTAGATAAATTTATAGGAGATGCTACTATGGCTATATTTAATGCTCCGTTGCCGTTAGATGATTATATATTTAGAGCGGTAAAAACTGCGATGGATATAGCAAGAGGTTCGGAAGAACTTTCGAAAAAACTTTTAGCTAAGTTTGGAAAGACTATAAGTTTTGGTATAGGTGTAAATTGCGGTCCGGCGGTTGTAGGAAATATAGGAACCCAAAAGCGTATGGATTATACCGCGATAGGGGATACGGTAAATACCGCGGCGAGATTGGAATCTAATGCGAAACCAGGTCAAGTACTTATAAGTCGAGCTGTGTATGACGCGTTAAATGGACGTATAGAAGCGAATTCTATCGGAGAAATACCACTAAAAGGAAAGAGCCAAGGAGTAGAGGTTTTTGTGGTAGAAAAAATTTTTGAGTAAAATTTGAGCTAAAATTTATTTAGATTCGTATATATTGATGTAAATAAAATGTGACATTAAATTTGCTATAAAAAATAAAGGGAGGAAAATATAATGGCTAATGAGAATAAGGGAAGAATTTCAGGATGGTTTAATAAGGCAAGAGATAGTAAGAGATGGAGAAAAAATAGCGATTATTATCAAGCGGTAATAGATGCTGCAAATGAGTATGAAAAACAAATGGAAAAGGGCGTAACTCTAGAATCTTCAAAGGAATTAGAAAAAATAGGTGAGAAATTAAAAAAAGCTGCAAATGATTACTTAACGAAAAGAAAAAATCCAAAAACTGATGAAGGTAAAGCTAGATATAATTATGTAGAGCAAGTAAGTAAATTGATTAGACATACTGATGAATTAAGAGATCCGGATGCGATTAGAGGATTTCAAGCTGAAGGAAAAAAACTTCGTGATTTAGTTGATGTTGAGAGAAATCAAAAGGTTGTAGATATAACAAATCAAGAGAAAAAAATATATGGTGCTGGTGCAAGTAAGAGAGTAAGATTTAATTATGAAGGAAATGACGGATTCTTTACACCTAATGAAGAAGTTACATTAAAAAATGTTGTTGAAGCAGAAGAAGCAAAAATGAAGAAAGAAAATCCAAAGCTTTGGGAGAAAATGGGAAGCCTTAGATATGGATGTGGTTCAGGAATTGAAAATACAATGTCTGCTGAAGATTCAGATCTAAAAATTATAAAGTATTATAAACAGATGGGAATGGATATAACTTCATTTACTGAAGCTGAACTTAGTCAAATGGTAAGATATCATAAAGAGATCGTTAAAATAATGACATTTATAGATACTGCTAGGATGGCAGAAATTACCGGAGAAACAGTTAAGACTAGTGCTGGTAATGAAGTAAAGGCTAACGAAATAAATGGATTAAGTAAAAGAAATACAGCGACATCTAGAGTTGCTGGTATGCTTGGTATGGAAGATAAAGTGGCTAAATCTAGGAATATAAAGATAGTAGATAACGGTATTGAAACTGAAGGTTCTTTTATGGAGACAGCAAAGGGAATTGATAGTAGAAGTGTTGAGGGAAGAAATAAGATATTATCTAAGGGAGAGGTAGATTTAACAGCCGGAAGTCTTCAAAGGGATATTAACAGAATGCAAGTACTTGATATGGTTTGCGGTCAGATAGATAGACACGGTGGAAATTTCTTTTATCAAATTAGCGAAAATCCTGTACATGGAAAATACCAAATTACCGGTTTGCAAGGAATAGATAACGATATGGCTTTTGGTAAATTAAAATTAAATGCTCCTAGTAAGTTGTTACCACATATTGATACTCTTACGCTTATAGATGAAGAAGTATTAGTTTCATTAAAGGAATTTACCCCTGACAAAATAAAATTTACTTTAGGAGAAATGCTAAATGAAGACGAAATTAATGCTGTTATTAGTAGAAGAAAAGAAATTTTAGATAAGGCAGGAAATGGGCAGCTTAGAGTCGTTAAAGCTAACGAATGGGGAGAAGGTACTTTAGAAGCTATACAAGGGAGCCCATATTATCAAGAAATAAAAAATGAGATTACTAAATTGCCTGCTCAACTAGAGCAAGAAAATAGGGATATAGTTAATGAATATGATGCTGCAGTAGAAAGAGTGAAAGCTTATAATGAAAAAAATCCTAACAATAAACAACTGGAGCCAAAAAAACCTGAGCACTATGACGAATATAAAAAAGATAAAGAGGTATATGAATATGATAAAAAAATGGAAGAAATAAAAAAATGGAATACTAATGAACCGGAGCCGAAAAAACCTGAGTATTATGACGAATATAAAAAAGATAAAGCGGCGCGTGAATATCAAGCAGAAGTAGAGAAAAGAGAGAGCGTAGTTAAGCGTTTGGCTGATATGATGGGCATTAATAATTTAGCAATTGATAGAAAAACTCTTGAAGATATACGTTCTAAAGGCGGAATTGATGCAAAAACCGGCAGATTCCAAAAGGATATTTCTAAATTACAGGTATTTGCTTTGCTTTGCGGTCAAGAGAACATACACAGTGAAAAAATTGCTTATAAAAGTGGTGAAAAATTAGCCGATGGCGTTAGACTACAAGGAATGAGTAAAGATATGATTTTTGGAGCGTTTAAGCTGGAGAGTTACGAAAAGACAGAAAAAGATCTTGCTAACCTTAAAGTAATAGATGAAGATGTGTTGAGTAATTGTTATCGTTTTTTTGAAAAAGAAAAAATTGAGGCTATGTTTGGTGATTTGTTAAGCAAAGAAGAAATGAAAGCTTTAGAGACTAGGGCTCGTGCTATTGTAGGCAAAACCAGGGCGCTTGAGAATCAAACGGCAATTATTAAGTCTAATGAATGGGGAGAACATGAATACCAAAAAGGATTAACAGAACAGAATCCATATTATAAGGCAATAAAACAAGATATTATGGAGATTGCTGCAGAGGAATATGAGAATGGATTAAAAAATAACTCTAAGGAACTACCATCGAAGCCTGTCGGATATGAACAATATAAAGAACAACAATTTAAAGAATTTGATGAAAAAATAGAAAAAATGTCTAAAGAAGGTACACTTCCTCGAGACGCTAAAGATTTGCCAACGCCTCCATATGGTTATGCTAAGTATAAATCAGATATGAAAGCAGTTCAAAGGTTAGCAAATAATAGCGGAATTGCGCTTGAAACAGCACAAGGACCTGCTAAATCCCAACAAGTATCAAGGCAATCGGTATCGCTTAAAAATGATTTGGCTCCGAAGTCTGAAACTATGAAAATTAGCGGTAAACAAGCTTCTAATCAAATGCAAAGAGAAAATTCAGGATTAAATAGATCGACCAAGAAGTAATAAGTATAATCCGACAAAAGTTCAAATACGAAATTTTGTCGGATTTTTATTTTGCTAAAATTTGCAAACTCATAAAATATACGTTACTATTCAGTCTACTTGTTTTAAAAAGATAATATCATTAGTTTAAAGAGCGAGTTCCACAGGTAAAAAATTCAAAA
>CAYYWT010000033.1:0-12102 GCA_964475435.1 uncultured Eubacteriales bacterium | reverse complement strand
TTAATATTACTGAAGGCGTCTTAGAAAGTGAGTGTGCAAAGCTTTTAAAAGATTTTTTCCGTGAACTTAGAAAAGTTGACAAGTGAAAAAAATTATAATAAAATCTACAATGTTAGGAGAGTGGAAAATGAATAAGCGTTCTAAGAAAAAAAGATTAAAAAGAATAATAAAAGCGACTTCTTTTGCGATTGCTATGACTGCATTTTCTGCTGGTATTTATGCGACTCAACTAAAAGAAGTTAATATTAATTATTTGGGTGATAACATATCTTTTAAAACTCTTGCGGGGACCGTTGACGGAGCCTTAAAAGAACAAAATATAAAGTTAAAAGAGGGAGAAAATTTATCTACTTCTTTAGATAGTAAGTTATATAGAAGTAATATGATAACTATTGATAAGCCTGTTATTGTTGCGATGGCTGAACCTGTTAATGAAGAAATTGCTGTTGCGGAAAAGGTGGAAGAGGAACCTAAGGTTGAAGAAGTAAAGAAAGTTGAAGAACCGAAGAAGGAAGAAGTTAAGCCTAAAGCTACTACGAAAGCTGCTGATACGAGTAATGCTACGTCGAGAGGTAATGTTAGAACTACTTGGGGACCTGATGTGAATGAAATCGAAGAAGGAGTTTTGGAAACTTCTGACGGAAAGATAATAGAGTATACTGATGTTATTCAACTTGAAGCTACTGCTTATTGTGCTTGTTATGATTGTTGCGGAAAGCGTCCGGGGAATAAATGGTATGGAATTACCGCTACCGGAACGAAAGCTAAAGTCGGAACTATTGCGGTGGATCCTAAAGTAATTCCACTAGGAACCGAAGTATATATCGAAGGGCTTGATGGAGCGAAAAATTACGGATTTGCTACTGCTGAAGATACCGGTGGAGCGATTAAAGGAAAGATAATTGATTTGTATTTTAATACTCATAAGGAAACTGTAAATTGGGGAAGACAACAAGTTAATGTGTATGTATTAAAAGAACAATAAAAAGAGGCTGTAAAAAATTGTTTATCATTTAAATAACGTATTGTACTGTACCAAGCGAAACAAAACACAAAAAATATTTGTGGTAAGCGAGGTACAGTACAATGCTTTATGGATTTTTTATAACTTTTGATATAATTTGTTTGTTTTTATGTAGTCTGTTACTTCTTTAGGTAAAGAATAATTTAATTCTTTGCCTTTTTTTATTTCTTCACGAATGTAAGATGAACTTAAATTACTATAAATTCTATTGTTTGCGAAAATAATATTACTTTTATATTTTTCTAGTTCCGGTATACTGTTTAATATTTTATAAAAATCGTCATTGCCTCTTTTATAAACCAAAAAAGAATAGTTGGTAAGCAAATAATCAAGGTTAGCCCATGTATTTAACGTTTTTAGTGAGTCTGTTCCGATTATAAAATATAATTTTGAGTTCGGGTATAGAGTCGAAAGTTTGTCTAATGTTTGAAAAGCTTTTAATTGCTCGTTTTCTTCAATTTCAATTCTTGATACTTCAAATTTATTATTGGAGTCACAAACGCTTTTTAGCATATTAAATCTATGCTCAGCAGAAATTAGTTCACCTTTTTTATACTTATCGCCAACCGGTACAAATATTATTTTTGAAAAATCCTTATCATTATTTAGTATTTCTTCTGTTACTGAAAAATGAAAATTATGAGGTGGATTAAATGCACCGCCAAAAACACCTATTTTATCCATATTTTATCCTCGCTTTGCTAAAAAAATTACAACAATTGTATTTTAACGTAAAATAGTAGAAAAAGCTAGTTGAAAAATTAAAATAATTGTGCAAAAATATAGATGTTGGGGGTAGCGAATATGACTGAAGAAAAAGCTATTGAAAAATGTAAAATAAAAAACTTGAACAGATTAGCGAAATATAGAAAGAAGTTAGTAAAAAAACCAATACTTAAAGATTTGTTTTTGGAAGTTACATCTCGTTGCAATGCTCGTTGTGAACATTGTGGTAGCAGTTGTGGTAATAAAATTGATAAAAATGAAATAAGTGCTGAAGATTTAAAAAAGGCGCTATTAGATATAGCAAATAGGTATAATGCAAATGAAATTATATTGAATGTTACAGGTGGAGAGCCACTAATGAGAAAAGATTTGTTTGATATAATGGAATATGCAAGTCGTCTTGGATTTAGATGGGGTATGACAACAAATGGTATGCTTATAACTGATGAAGTAATTAGGCAAATGGAAAAGACGAATATGGAAACAATATCAATAAGTTTGGACGGTTTAAAAGAAACTCATGAATCATTTAGGAAAGTGCCGAACTCATATGAAAAGATTTTAGAGAATATAAAGAAGTTACAGCAAGTTCCTTGTATAAAAATAGTACAAGTTACTACCGTTGCAAATAAGAAAAACTTAAATGAGTTAGAAGATTTATATAAATTAATGCAAGAGATGAATATTATTTCTTGGAGAGTTATAAATGTTGACCCCATAGGTAGAGCAAAAGAAAATAATGAAATACTACTTGATAAAGAAGATTACAAGTACTTATTTGATTTTATAAAAAGACTTCGCATAGAAAAGAAAATTGAAAATGTAGAATATGGTTGTAGCCATTTTCTTGGTTTAAATTACGAAAAAGAATTAAGAGATACATATTTTATATGTTCAGCAGGATTATATGTAGCAAGTATTTTAAGCAATGGAGATATTTATGTATGCCCGGATGTAGAGAGAAGAAAAGAGCTTATACAAGGCAATATAAAAACAGATAATTTTGTAGATGTATGGGAAAACAAATTTGAGTACTTTAGAGATAAGAAAAATATGAAAACAGGGAAATGTAAGAAGTGCAAAAATTGGAAGTGGTGTTTAGGAGATTCACTGCATACTTGGAATCTTGAAACTAATGAGCCTAATTTTTGTGTTTTGGATATTGAAAATAAGGATTAGGTTATATATATGGAATTAAACCGTTAGAAACTATTGCAAAAATAGTTATGAAATTATAGCTATAATGAATTGAAAAATATATTTTAGGAGGTAAAAGTAAATGGGGTTCTTAGACAAGTTTAGGAAAAAAGGCAAATATAATACCAATCCGGAGGATAATGTACCAAGGTTTGTTTATGGTGTGCCAGATGTAACAAAATATGATGTTGAGCCGGATGAAAATGTACCAAGGGAAGTATATGGTATACCTAGTCCATCAAAATATGACGTGAATCCAAATGATAATATACCTCAAAAGGTATATGGAATTAAAGTAGCAGATAGAAATATAAATTTTGATAAAGATATAAAAAGTGTTGTGGCTCCATTGGAAAAAGCAATTATTGAGTGTGTAGGAACAGACCCATTTTGGTCAGAACTAATTAGAAAATACTTTGTAGAAGATGTGAAATATGATGATAATACCGCTGTAGAATTATTAAAAAGTGTAGCTAAAGATAAAGAAATATTTAATGAATTTACAAGGTATTTAACAAAGAAAAGTTATGATTTAGATTTCCCTATAAAGTTAGATGGTATGACTGCGAAAGATTTAGCAAGTAAGTATCCACAAAAGACTGCAATAGAAGTGTATGTAATGCTGAGCGAATTAAAAAATAAATAAGGAGCAATTTACTATAGGATAAATGATGCTTTTAATGATAAATAATTGTGCAAAAATATAGATGGTGGAGGGATTAAAATGAAAAAACGTACAATTATAGTAAGTTGTTTAGCGGTAGTACTTGTTATGGCGGTTTTTACTTATCTTCATACATTTAAAGAAAGAGTGGACGCAACAACTGAAAATGATGATGTTAACTTTATTTCCGAAGAAGATAATAAAGCTGAGGAAATAGTTTATAAAGAACCTTTGGTTAAATATGAAGGACCTGTTCAACACGTATTTTTTCACAGCTTAATTGCTGATACTTCTTTAGCTTTTGATGGAGATAGTCGAGCTAACGGATATAATTATTGGATGACTACTGTAAGCGAGTTTGAGAAAATGCTACCGGAATTATTGGAACGTGGGTATATGTTATATGATATAGAAGAATTGATAGAAACAGATCCGGAAGATTCAACAAAAATAAAAAAGAAAGATATTTATTTGCCGGAAGGAAGGAAACCGCTTGTAATATCCATAGATGATGTGAATTATTATGATTATATGAAACCGGATGGATTCGCTGAAAAACTTGTTTTGGATGCTGACGGTAGAGTAGCTAATGAGATAAAGAATAAAGACGGTGAATATGTTATATCTAGGAATGCTGACGTTATGCCTATTTTAGATGACTTTGTAGAAGAACATCCTGAGTTTTCGTTTAACGGTGCTAAAGGTGTTATTGCGCTTACCGGTTATCAAGGAGCTTTGGGTTATAGGATTACTGATTTAGAAGGCGAAGAATTAGAAAGTGCTATAAAAGAAGCTACAAAAGTTGCGGATAAATTGAAGAAGAACGGCTGGAGATTTGCTTGTCATAGTTATACTCATAATCAATATTTCAAAAATTATACCGTAACTATGGCTCAGCTAAAATATGATACCGAGCGTTGGAAAAAATATATTGCACCTGTTGTTGGAGATACTAATATCTATATTTCTCCTTTTGGCGTAAGGTTTAAAACTAATGATGAGAGATACAGGTATTTGGTTGATGAAGGGTTTAATATATTTTGCCCGGTACAAAAACAACCTGAACTTAGTTTACATAGTGAAGATAATGTGATTATGACGAGATTTAATTTGGACGGATATTCTATGTTTAAGAGAAGTGAGTATGTAAATGAAACTTTTTTCAATGTTGAAAATGTTATAGATAAATCCAGACCGGAGCTAAAGTAAATTAGTCGGATAATATTTTTATTACTCCGCAACCTATTCGTTTCCCGGAATTTCCTGCCGGTTCAGTCATATAGTCGTCAGGACTTTGGTGTATTATTACAGCTTTGTTTATTATATCGAATACGGTAAATCTGTTTGTATAAAAACACATTCGTGAATAACCGTTATTTGAAAAAATTACTGGAAAATCTCCTGCCTGATTTCCATGAGGCGAGTTATCGGGGTTATAGTGACCACCGGCTGATGTATAAGGGTCGTTTGGATCGTCTATTTCGCAACTTCCTGTTACGTGAAGATGAAATCCGTGTGGCCCGATTTGTGGAGATGTATCCGTTGCCGGTTGGTACATAGGAAGACCGGTTACTTCGACGCATATTTCAACGCCACCCGGAATATCTCTAAAAATAACTTTGCCTTTTAAATTCGGTGCATAGTCACTGCCTAAAATTTGTGCATATGCCATCATAATATTATTACCTCCCTTATTAATTCAGTTTGTATAATATTATGAAATCTGTGTTAAAAAAGTGTGAAAATACTTTATTATTTTTTTTCAATATGATAGAATGTGGAAGAAGAAAATGAGGTGAGGGTTTAGTGAACAACAAGAGAAATACAAGAGGGATTGATCCTTTTATGCCTGTAAGATTTTCGGGGGCAAGCAAGAATAAAACTGTTGAAAATGTCGAAATTAATGTTCCGAATTTTATTGATAATTCATTAAGCTTTACTACGACGGCTGATAATTTTAAGATTGATATGCCGTCTGTAAAAAAAGGCTTGACTGTATTGCTTACGAAAAAAGCGATTGGTACTGAAAACGAACATGGTATAAATCTTATGAATGATTTTGTTGTTTCGCTTTCTGATTTGGTTATGTTGCCTCAATATGTTATTATAATGAATGAAGCTGTATATCTTTTACGGAATCAGCTTGTTAAAGATAGTATTATGAAGATGCAAAAATACGGAGTTAGATTTTTTGTGTCGGCCGAAACTGTAAAATGTTTTGATTTTTTTGAAAATATAAGAGGAATACAACAAGCTACATTGTCGGATATTACTGAAAAAATTGTATATTCCGAGAAGGTTATAAATATGTAAGGACCGGTTATATGTTTATAATGATGCTTGTAATAATAAGGAGGAAAAATAATAATGGAAAATGAAACTAATGAAAAAGTAGAAAAGAAGGGGAAAAGTGTGTGGGCTGAAGTTTTGGATTGGACGTATTGCATTGTCTTGGCTGTTGTTATAACGTTGCTTGTGAAAAATCTTGTATTTAGTACTACTATTGTTAGAAAGGAATCAATGGTTCCAACTTTACAAGATGGAAATATTTTAATTGTAAATAGGTTGGCTCAAGTTACTAAACAACCTTTAGAAAGAGGCGATATTGTTGTTATTGAAGCGCCTCAAGGCGTAAAGACAGGTACTAACTTTGCTTATTATAAAGAAGATAACTTTATGGAGAAGGTTGGAAAATTATTTAGAAAAACTTTATATATAAAAAGAGTTATTGGGCTTCCGGGGGAACATTTGGTAATAGATGGCGATGATATTTATATAAATGGAGAAAAAATAGAAGAAAACTATACAAATCCTGATAGAGAAGTTTTACCGCCAAATTATGATCAAGATATAGAAATACCGGAAGGATATGTTTTCTGTGTCGGAGATAATAGAGATAGAAGTTATGATTCAAGAAGTTTTGGATTAATACCGATTGAGAAAGTAGAAGGAACAGCTAATTTTAGGTTATACCCGTTTGACAAATTCGGAAATATAAATTAAAATATTGCAATATACGACATTTTATGATAAAATTGTAGAAGTAAATTTGATTTTGTTGGAGGTACTATAATGAAAAAGGTCGAAGTAGAGAAATTAGTTAGTAAAGCTTTAATTATAACCGGAGTAGTTTTGTGTATTATGTTTGGAATGTGGTTAATCCAACAAGGATACTTTGGATATTTTGATTATACGTTGGCTGCTAAAATGCCGACAGTTATGATTGTATTTAGTGTATTATTTGCATTGGGAGCGGTCGCGTTTATTGTTTTAGGAACTGTAAAAAATACTAAGTTTTATAAAGGTGCTAGTTTCCTTGCTGCTATTGCGATTTTACTTATGCTTGTAAAGATTAATTATGAGATAAAAGCGTTAGAGTTTACAATTGGTGGAACTATGATTAAGTTTTTCCCTTTTGTATTGGTAGTTTTATTTTTAGTAGCGTTAGTTTATTGGGCTGTTACGATTATTAAGATTGTTAGAAACTAATAGAGAGGCTGTTATATATGATAAAAAGTATGACGGGATTTGGCCGTGGCGAATTAGCTTGTAACGGGCGGGAGTATGTTGTTGAGATTAAGACGGTTAATCATAGATACCTTGATGTAAGTATTAGATTACCTAGACAATTTGCTTTTTTTGAAGATTTTGCTAGAAAAACTGTGGCTAAAGCTATATCTAGAGGAAAAGTGGATATAAATATTCAAGTTAATTCTTTTGGAGATAAAGAGAAGTGCGTTTCTTTTGACGAAGATTTAATCAAGGTTTATTTGGATGAAGCTACTACTTTAGAGGAAAAATTTAATATAAAGAATGATTTGACTTTTAGTAAAATGTTTGAGTTGCCTGAGGTGATTAAGGTTTCGGGTAATCAAAATGAGGAAGAATTATTGGGTGAGTTTGGAGAAGTATTAAATGTTGCTCTTGAGAATTTAAAAAATATGCGTCAAGAAGAAGGCGAACATTTAGCTAAGGATATTTCTAAAAAGTGTGAAGGACTTAGTGATATTTTTAAGAATGTTGAGAATAAAAGTCAAGATGTTGTAAAAGAATATAGAGAAAAATTAAATGAAAGAATAGAAGAAATTCTTCAAGATAAAAGTATTATTGATGAAAATAGGCTGGCTATGGAAGTGGCTGTGTTTGCTGATAAATCTAGTATCGACGAGGAGATAGTACGCTTTAAGAGTCATATAAAACAATTATTAAAGACTTTAGAACTTGATGAACCTATTGGAAAGAAACTTGATTTTATAGTCCAAGAGATGAATAGAGAGGTTAACACGATTGGTTCTAAAGCTAATAACTTAGCTATTACTAATTCTGTTATAGAGCTGAAGAATGAAATTGAGAAGATAAGGGAACAAATTCAAAATATAGAGTAATGGGGGAAAAGCGTTTTGAAACTTATTAATATTGGTTTTGGGAATATTGTTTCTGCCAGTCGTGTAATTGCGATTGTTAGTCCGGAATCCGCTCCTATAAAAAGAATTATTCAAGAAGCGCGTGATTCTAGTATTTTAATTGATGCGACATATGGTCGTAAAACAAGAGCGGTAATTATTGTTGATAGTGGACATGTAATTTTATCAGCGCTTCAACCTGAAACTGTTGCCGGTAGATTAGGTGATAGAGAAGTTACTGAGAATGATGATGAAATAAGTGAGGATTAATTTATTATTATGAAAGGATATGATAAAAAATGTTAGTACAACCACCAATTAATGAATTGTTAGAGAAAACAGACAGTAGATACACATTAGTAATTGAGGCTGCTAAACGTGCGAGACAGATTGCGCAAGGGGATGAGCCGTTAGTTGAGTGTTCTTCTAAAAATCCTGTGACTATTGCTGCTAATGAAATTTTACAAGACAAGGTTACTTATACTAAAGCTGAAGAAAATAATGAAGACTAAAATTATTAAGGTTTAGGGGTGTAGATATGAGTACAAAAATAGCGATATCCGGTGATTTAGGAAGCGGAAAAAGTACAATTGGGAAAATATTTGAAGAAAAAATGGGATTTAAGTTCCATTCCGGTGGGTCGATTTTTAGATTGCTTGCTAGCAAGTATAATATGACGCCTGCGGAATTTAGTAAATATTCTGAAGTACATCCTGAAGTTGATGAGGAGATAGATGGAGAACTTGTGAAGATTTCTGCTGTTGATGAGGATATGGCTATTGACTCGAGAATGGCGTGGCATTTTGTGGACGGTTCTTTTAAACTACATTTGTTAGTAGATACGGAAGTGGCTGCTAAACGTATAATGGATGAGAATAGAGGTAGTGAAAAGTATCGTACGTTAGATGAAGCTGTTGAGAAAATTAAGGCTAGAAAAGCTAGTGAAAATAAGCGTTATACGGAAAAGTATAATGTAGATCCGGACGACCTTAATAATTATGACTTAGTTGTTGATACTACTTATGCGACTCCTGATGAGATTTGTGAGCTGATTAGAAAGTATCTTAATGAATGGAAAAATGGAAATAACGATTTTTCTAAAATTTGGACTAAGAAGTCCGGAGCTTGGGAAAATATATAAAGGAGAATAAATATTTTGATTGCTGAAGTTGTTATAAATTCGCCGGCTCGTGGGTTGGGTAGAGTTTTTGATTACAAAGTTAATGAAGATATGATAGGCACCGTTACAGTTGGTCAAATGGTAACGGTGCCTTTTGGGTTAGGGAATAGAACTGAAACAGCATTTATAGTTAAATTAAAAGAAAAAAGTGATTTTAAAAGATTAAAATCAATATCTAAAATTGTAGATATGGGATTTGTGTTAGGTAAAAAGGAATTTGAACTTGCTGATTGGATTTCAAAGGCGTATTTTTGTAATTTAGGTGTTGTACTTAATCTTTTTTTTGTAGATAAAGTAAAAGCACGTAAAGAAAAAGAGTTAAAATTTGAACCTACATTTGATTTTAACCCTACTATTGAGCAACAAAATGCGATAGATATATTAACGTCTACTATTGGAAAAGATGGAGTAAAGGAATTTTTATTATATGGAGTTACCGGTTCTGGTAAAACAGAAGTTTATATCCAAACTATAAGAAGTTTTATTGAAAAAGGATATGGAGCTATTGTATTAGTTCCGGAAATTTCTTTGACGCCTCAGACGGTAAGACGTTTTGTTGAAAGGCTTGGAGATAAAGTTGCTGTTTTTCATAGTCGCCTTAGTAAAGGTGAAAAGTATTTAGAATGGGAGAAAGTTAATTCCGGTAAGGCTAAAGTGGTTGTTGGAGCCAGGTCGGCTTTATTTACGCCGATAAAAAATTTGGGAATTATTATTATTGATGAAGAACATGATACGAGTTATAAGTCCGGGCAATCTCCTTATTACCATTCACGAGAAGTGGCTGAGAAATTATGCGAATTAAATAATGCTACTCTTGTTTTGGGGAGTGCAACTCCGGATATTTCTACATATTATAGAGCTAAAAACGGAGAAATAGGACTAATTGAGCTAAAAAACAGAACTAATAACAAAGGATTACCGGATACTACAATTGTTGATATGAGAGAGGAACTGGTTGCCGGAAATAAAACTATTTTTAGCAAAAAGCTTTATGATGAAATTAAAGAAAATTTACGTCGTAAAGAACAAACTATTTTATTTTTAAATAGGCGGGGGTATTCGACGTTTGTTAGTTGTAGGAAATGCGGATTTGTTGCTAAATGTAGAAATTGTAATATCGCTCTTACTTATCATATGGATACTAATAGTTTAGAATGTCATTATTGCGGAGCAAAGTTTAAAAATCCGGAGGTTTGTCCGATATGCCACGAAAAATACATTAAATATTTCGGAATCGGTACTCAAAAAATTGAAAATGCGGTAAAAAGTATTTTCCCGGAAGCGACTGTTATTCGTATGGATTTAGATACTACTACGAAAAAAGACGCTCACGAACAAATTTTATCTAAGTTTAGAGAGGAAGGAACAGATATTTTAATCGGAACTCAAATGATAGCTAAGGGACACGATTTTCCGAATGTTACATTGGTTGGTGTTATGGCTGCGGATACATCGCTTAATTCTAATGACTTTTTTTCTGCTGAAAGGACTTTTGATTTGCTAACTCAAGTCTCTGGAAGAGCCGGACGGGCGGAAAAAAATGGCAGAGTTATTGTACAAACTTATGAAAGTGATAATTACAGTATAGTTGCTGCAAAAAATCACGATTATGAAAAATTTTACGAGCAGGAAATACTGCTTAGAGAACAGCTTAATTATCCGCCGTTTTGCAATATTACGCTTATAAATATTTCCGGTGAAGACGAAAATAAAGTTATTCAAGATAGTCGGATAATTCGTGAGGTTTTTGAGAATGCTTTAGAGGATAAGGACGGAGTTTATGTACTAAAAGAAGTACCATCCCCCATATCTAAAATAAAAAATAAATACAGGTTTAGAATTATAATAAAAAGTTTGAGAGGAATTGAGGTTAATAAAGAAATTAATATGGCTTTAGAGAGTAACAGATTAAATGATGTGAGTTCTGAATTTACAGTTGATTTTAATCCGATTTCATTTAACTAAGCGTAAGATAGGTTATTATTTGGCAAAAGATTGTGTAAGTCAGGATAGTAACGAAGATGAGGACTAAGGAGGAAATGTTTTGAATAAATTTCAGAGTTTTTGCTATAATATGCTTAAGATTTTTATAGGAATTGCATTGATTTTAATATTTATAAGTAGTTTTGAGAAGATAAGTTTTGTTCAAAATGATAATTTTAGCTCAAGTATATTTGCTTTACTTGGAGTATGCGGAGTTATTGGGATAGCTATAATAAATTTGAATTTAAATACGAAATTAAAAATTGCTTTTTTACTAATTTTAGCGTTAGTCATTCGATTGTGGTGGATTTTCAATGTAAACAGTGTGCCGGTTTCCGATTTTAATACTATGTATTTAGCGGCTAAAGATTTTTTGAATGGAAATTATGATGTGTTTAGGGATTTTGGTTATTTAGCTAGATTTCCGCATTTAGTTTGTACTTCTCTTTATATGGCTTTTATGATTAAAATGTTTCCTGTGTCGCATTTGTTTGCGATAAAAATTGTAAATGTAATTTTGTCTGTGACTTCATTAATTTTATTATATAAATTATCTGATTATTTTTTGAAACACGAAAAAGTAAAACTGGGACTTATACTTTGGGGAGCTTTGTTTCCGGCGTTTATTTCTTATTCATCGACATATTGTACGGAAAATATTGCTATTCCGCTTTTTTTAGCTACGATGCTTTTATTTATGAACGCTATAAAAACTAATAATACCGGTAAGTGGATATGGTGCGGAATATTACTTTCTTTAAGTAATCTTTTTAGAGCTGTAGGAATTGTATTTTTAATTGCTTTTATTATATATATTTTTTTTTATACAGCCGAAAATAAGTTTAGACATGTTATTTCTTTAACTTTTTCAATGATAATTACATCAGTTCTGCTTAGTTTGTTTTTAATATCTTTCGGCATAATC
>CAYYWT010000032.1:0-12600 GCA_964475435.1 uncultured Eubacteriales bacterium | reverse complement strand
TTTTGCGGAATAATAATAGCCAAATCAACCGGAAATTTAATATTGCCATTTGCATAATACAGATTTTTTTTAAAAAGGTATTGACTTTTTTTTAACAAGAGGGTATTATAATAAATGTCTTAAATAAATGCGGGTGTAGTTCAATGGTAGAATCTCAGCCTTCCAAGCTGATTGCGTGGGTCCGATTCCCATCACCCGCTCCAAAATTAAAAAACCGTGTGGTTTGGTTATAAAGTCAAATACGCGGTTTTTTAATTTTTAAAAACATACAACCGTTATACAATGCGGAGGAAGCAGAGATATGGGTGAAATATTAATAATATTCGTAAAAAACGAGCTGGCATTGTTTCAAAAAGCAGTTATTAGCTTGTTTTTTACATTATTTTATTAAATATTATTAAAAGTCTATAAAGTTTTGTTGATATTTAGAGTATAATAATAGTATATTGGTTCATCTGCCATGTGTAGAAGGAACAGAAAAAACGTCTATTTTTATGATAGGCGTTTTTGGTTTTTTAAATAATTATTATATTCACGTTCTAGTTTTTCTTCGGCTTTTTTATAAATAAGACAATATGCAGTGATTAAAAAGTAAGAATCTGCTCTTTTTTCTAAAATAATAACATATTGTTCTTTAACGCACCAAATAATAGTTCTTTCTCGATTGTTTCTGTAATTTTTAAAATACCTATAATTTTCACAGTCACAATTGTGTTCTATAAGATATTTTATCCATGGAACTCGTTCAATTCTAGAATTGTTGTAGGCTCTTAAATCTTTTATATTTCCTTGTTGAATAATGAAATAAAAATATTAGATAAAAAGTATGGACTATGTAGAGTTGTAGCAGGCTATTCGTGGAAATGGAATACAAAGGGAATGAAACCTATGAAAGAGGAGAGATGAGGTAGTTTTGAATATCCATTCCACAAAAAAAGAGAGAAAAGGTAGTAAAACCCTTTCTCTCTTTTCTTTACGCTTTTTTAATCTTTACAAATTCACGAACATCTAACGACGAAATAAAATTTCCGTCATAATCTACAAACCTAATTTCATCCACGTTTTTAACATTAATTTTTTTGTCTAATATTTTTTTTACTTCTGCTAAGTCTTTTACTTTGATGATTAATACATTACCTGCCTGAGCTTTTTTCATTTCGACATATGCACGATGAATTTTGAAGTTCATAATACAACCTTGACACATATAAAAGTGTCATTTCCTTTCATTTTTAATGATACAATTATACAACGCAATTCGAATTATGTCAACAGCAAATAAAAAATGAATAATTGTTCATTATTGACAATTTTGTCGAATTATCGTATAATATAAAAATGAATGGGGGTTCACTTTTATGCAAAAATTAAAAGAAGAGGTAAGGGAAAAGATAATGCGAGCGGGTTCCAAACTTTTTAAGACGAAGGGATTTGATAATACGTCTATGAAAGACATTGCTCAGAGTGCTGAAATTAGTACCGGAAATATTTACAGATATTTTCTTACCAAACATCATTTGCTAAGTGAGTTACAAAGCGAGATGGAGAAAGAGCTGGAAGATTTTTTTGTGAATGTTCCTCTTTCTTATGAAGAACTGAATTCTGAAAAATCTTTTAAGATTATAAAAGATAAAGTTATTGAGTTGGCTAAAACAAAGAGCGAAGAGTTAGATATGATGTTTAAATGTGTTGATCAAGGGTTATTCAAAGATTTTAAAAATAAAATGTTGGAAATGTTTACTGAAAAGTTTGAAAAAATAGCTAAAAATACCGGTAATGGTAATGGAGATAAAATACTTTGCGGAGCTATGTCGAGATCTTTGTTTGAAGGGTTTTATTATATAGTTAGAGAAAATGTGCAAGATATTGAAAAATTGGATAAAAATTTAGAAATTTATTATAAATTGTTGTTGGTAGATTTAGATAAAAGAATTTTAGGGGTGCTAAAAAATGGTTGATAAGATAGCAAGATTTATAGTTAAACAAAGGACAAAAATCGGAATATTTTTTGTTATATCTCTTGTAATTTCATTAATGCTTATGCCGAGTGTTGTGTTAAACTATGATTTATCCGAATATGTACCGGATAGTGAGCCGGCTAAAAGAGGATTAAACATAGTTGAAGAAGAATTCGGTATGAATGGCGTTGCACGAATAATGATTAATGATGTAACGCTTGTTCAAGCGAAAGAGTATAAAGATAAAATTTCGTTAGTTGATGGAGTTGATACTGTACTTTGGCTTGATGATGAGACGGATCCTTACCAACTGATAGAGTTTATTGATGAGGATATTTTGGCGGATTATTACAAAGACGGTTCGGCTATGATCGAAGTTTTGTTTACTGAAAATGAATATTCTACATTAACAAGTAAGGCTGTTGATGAAATTAAAGAAATCATTCCGGAAGGAAGTAATATAATTGGGTCTGCAGTTGATACTAAATCTACTCAAGATACTGTAAAAAGAGAAGTATCAATAGTTATGGTAATTTTAGTTCCTGTTGTAATTTGCATTTTATTGCTTACTACTACATCTTGGATTTCTCCGATATTGTTTATGGCTGTAATTGGTACATCAATACTTCTAAATATGGGAACAAACGTTATATTTAAACACGTTTCTTTTATTACATACAGTATAACTGCTGCTTTGCAATTAGCGGTTTCAATGGACTATTCGGTATTTATGTTACACCAATTTGAACGTGAAAGAAAGAATACTGATAATCCGGAAGAAGCTATGGTTGAAACAATAAAGAACGCAATGTCTTCAATTACTTCTAGTGCTATGACGACTATTGCGGGATTTGTTGCTTTGGTGTTTATGGGATTTACAATTGGCGCAGATATGGGGTTGGTTTTTGCAAAGGGAATTGTATTTAGCTTGATAACAGTTATTTTTGGAATGCCGTATTTAATCTTAAGATTTTATCATAAAATTGAAAAGACAACTCATAGGTCTTTTATGCCGGACTTTGAGAATATGGCGCGCGGTAGCGGAAGAATATCTAAGTTAATTATGATACTTGTAATAATTCTTGTAATTCCTTCTTATATAGCTCAAAATCAAAATAGTTTTTTATATGGTTCAGCTTCGTTTGGCGGAGGAGAAGGAACGCAAGTTTATGAAGATGAAAAACAAATTGTTGATAAGTTTGGAAGAAGTAACCCTATTATCGTACTTGTTCCAAGAGGCGATTACATAAGTGAAAAGGAATTGGCTGAGGAGCTAGAAGATTTACCGGTTGTTAAGAAGGTTCAAACTTTGGCTAATTTAGTGCCGGAAGGAGCTCCTGATAGTTTTGTTCCGAAAGATAGTTACGATAAGTTTAGAACAGATAAGTATACGAGAGTTGTTACATATGTAAGAACATCGTCTGAGAGTGAATTAGCTTTTGAGACTGTTGATAAAGTAAGTGCTATTGTGGAAAAGTACTACGGCGATGATTACGAATTGACTGGTGTAATCCCGATTACTATGAATATTAGAGACATTGTAACAAAGGATTACAGAATTGTTAATTTGATTTCAATTGGTGCGGTTATGTTGATTTTATTAATAACATTCCGTTCGCTAATTTTGCCGATATTGCTTATTCTTGTAATAGAAGCGGGAGTATTTATAAATATGGCTACACCGTATTTTACCGGTTCGTCTATGATGTTTTTGGCTTATTTAATTGTTAGCTCAATTCAGCTTGGTGCGACAATTGACTATGCTATTTTAATGACAAACAATTATTTAGATAGCAGAAGGACATTAGATAAGAAAGAAGCGGCGATTAATGCGGTTAAAGTAAGTACACCGGCGTTATTAACATCGGGAAGTATATTGGTATGTGCTGCATATTTGTTAAAATATGTATCTACGATTTCTGCAATTTCTGAAATGGGTAGTTTAATTGGAAGAGGAGCTTTACTTAGCTTAGCGCTTGTAATATTCTTCTTACCGCCAATATTGACCTTATTTGATGGCTTAATTGAAAAGACAATGTTACCTGAAGAACATAGAATTCATATAGGAAAACACATAATTGCAATAGGAAGGCGAATTCACGATGCAACTCTTAGAAATGAGAAAATAAGAAATATGAATGAGAGAATTGCCGAAAAAATGTCAAAAGATATTGAAAGATTAAGACGTAAAGTAAAGATTAAAGAAAAAAAGAATAACAGGAAGAAAATTAAAAAGTTAAATAAAAAGATTGAAGAATTAGAAGAAGCAAAGAGAGCAATAGAAAGGGGCGAATACAGATGAGAAGATTTTTAGCAATATTCCTTGTAGCTATAATGCTACTGATGAATAGCGTTGGTGTTGCAGTACCGACTATGAATAAAACTGAATCTGTATATGTTAATTTAGATTATTACGGAGATGTTGAGCAAATTAATGTCGCAAATGACTGTGTATTAACCGGAGAAAAAGAAATTGTAGACTTTGGAGTATATGAAAGCATTACTAATCTTACTAATAGAACAGAGCTAAAAAATGAGGACGGAAAAATTATTTGGGATGTAAGTGGGTTAAATAGGTTTGCGTATAATGGGAAAGTAAGTAATGAAAATGCTAAAAATGTGCCTTGGACATTTGAAGTAAGCTATAAGCTAAATGGTGTAGAGACTAGAGCTGAAGAATTATTGGGAAAATCCGGGTTAGTTGAAATTACTGTTGATATTGGTGCTAATAAAGAAGCTAAAGAGTATTATAGGAATAATTATATGTTGGAAGTTACGGGTTCATATGATTTAAATAAATATTTAAGCGTTGAATCTGATGAGGCTATGTTTGTTACAACAGGTAGAACTAAGACTTTAATGTACATAGTTTTACCTGGTCAAAGTACGACTTTAACTTTAAAAATCGGTTCGGAAGATTTTGAAATGGATGGACTAACTTTTGCGATGGTTCCGATAGAAGGGAAAATTTTAGAAAAGCTTGGAGACATAGTTGATGATAAAAAGAGTATGGAAGATGCGATGGATTTATTAAATTCCAGCACTGACATAATTTTAGATACTATGAGTGGTATGAAAACTAGTTTAGATGGTATAAGTTCGGGTATTTCCAAAATTCAAGATGGTACAAACGGGCTTCATAATTTATCCGGAGAAAGAGATGAAGAAATAGCGAAATTAAAAAATAATTTAGAAAGTATGCAAGAAGCTATATCGGATATGCAAAAAGACTTAGATAATGCGATAGATGGAACTAAAAATTTAACAGATATGTTGGAAGAACTCCAAGTCGAGTTTGAGTCTATGGATAAAACAATGGTAAAGGTTCAAGATAACTTAGATGATATTGAAGAGGCTATTGAAGATTTGCCGGATGATTTTGATGATATTAGTAAAACTGTTGATATAACTGCTAATTTGGTTGGGAATTTTAGGAGCTTGTTAAAAACTGAATTAGCCGGTAAAAAAGTAGATGTTACCGGGCTTGAAGATAGTTTAACACAAATAGGATATAACGCTCAAATTCTTTTACAAAGTACAGATACAGCTGTACAAATGAAAGCTGGAGAAATTTTGCAAAGTTTAAGCTCAGTCCAAACAACGCTTACCGAAGTAAAAGAAATAATGAGCGATACAACTAATGCATCAAGTGGAATGTTAGATAATTTAAGTAAGTTACAATCAAAACTAGGAATTATTGCGGATATGATTGATGAAGATGATGGCGAAATAATTATAGATACTGTGGATAATGTGGATGAATTAGTTGTAAGATTAAGAGAAATATTAAAAACAGTAATAAAATATAATGAATTGGCTATTGAAGATAAGGATAACTTACCTTTGGCTTTAGAGAATATGAAAAATATCTTAGATGAATTAAATGAAGCTGATAAAACTATTGTAAGTTTACTTACAGTAACTGAGGAATCACTAAAAATAGTAAGTAATGAGTTATATGAAGGCTCGGACGAAATGATGTCCGGAATAATTAATGCTACAAATGATTTAAAGAAAATAACCGGTCAAAGCAGTAATATAAAGAATTCAAAGAATACCGTAAGAGATGTTATAAAAGATAATTGGGATGAAATTGATGAAAAGACGACAATATTTAATATTGATGTTAATGCAAAACCGGAATCGTTTTTATCTGATAGAAATGAATCACCAAGTAAAGTACAATTTATGTTGAAAACACAAGATATAAAGGAAGTTAAAGAAAAAGAAGTTGATTTAGAGGTAAAAGATAATACAGGAAGTATTTGGACCAGAATTTGTGCTATATTGGAAAAGATGTTTGGTTGGATATTAAAGATATTTAGAAAGTAAAAGGGGCTGTAAAAAACTCGTTTATCATTAACGTATTCTACTGTACCTCGCTTACCAAAAATATTTTTTGTGGGAAATGTAGAGGCAAGTTAAAGGACGGAACGGAGCTTACGCTCACATCCTGGGCAACTTTAAAATGTGTTCTACATAGAGGGACAAAAAAGCAATTTTTGTTTCGCTTGGTACAGTACAATACATTATGAATTTTGTGAGTTTTTTTACAGTTCCTTTTGTTTAAAAGAAAATAACAACTTATGTCCCGACTGGGTAACACAAGTTGTTATTTTTAATGCATAATATATATACTTAAAAGTATATATAAAAACTAAATTCCGTTATCTCGCGTAAAATTCCCTTTTATCATAACAGCTCCGGCAACTTTAGCAGTTATTCCTCTACCGTCAGATTTCGGAACAATTAACAAATGATTATTTTCGATTTCTTCGTCAGTAACTAAATCACGTCCGGAAGTTACATCAGATACACCACCACTAACACTTCCAATGGCAACAAATTTCCCGGAACGAACAATTATCTCGGTTCCCGCATCACAGATTATACGTTCGTTTTCGCTAACATTAATAACTTCAAAAGTAGAAGGAGCCGAAACGCCTTTATCTTTAATTTCATTAACAGTTTTCTCAAATGAAGTTTTAAGTTCATCGAACTTTTCTGTAAGCTCTTTAGATAGAGTATTGGTTACATCAGTTTTTAATTCTTCAATTTTGTTTTCAAAGTAGCTGAGCGAAATTAATGGATCTTTTTCACTCCCCGGATCAGTGGCGAAAGCTAAAACTGTCCAGCCTAAACTTAAAGTCACACTTAATAAAATGATAATATTTCTTTTGTTTTTTAGAAAATTCATCATATGTATCTTCCTTTCTATTCGTCTTCTAAACCTAAGCTAATTTCAATAGCCTCGTTTACTCTATTCATAAGATGGTCGTTTAAATGGCCTATTCTCTCTTTTAAGCGACGCTTATCTATAGTTCTAACTTGTTCCAATAAAATTACAGAATCTTTTGATAGACCGTAGTCGTCAGCATCGATTTCTATATGAGTAGGCATTTTTGCTTTATTAATTTGAGACGTAATCGCAGCAGCAATTACAGTAGGGCTAAATTTGTTGCCCACATTATTTTGAACGATTAATACCGGTCTAACTCCGCCTTGTTCAGAGCCTACTACCGGACTTAAATCAGCGTAGTAAATGTCTCCTCTTTTTACAATCACAAAATTCACACTCCGTATAAGAATTATTTGTATTTGGCGGTGAGCTAAATCTCAATCGCCTTAATACAATTATTTCCTAAACGGAAAAGAATTATTCAATTCGACCAATATTAGTTTAACACAATAAATATAATATAGTCAATTACTAAGGTTACAAAGATTTGAACTCATTATATATTATGTTTACTTTTGCTGTACCGTTCTTATCAAAATAGGTTAATGAAGCCGGTAAATTGTTTTCAAAATACAAAGTAGCAGAGTATAAATAACTGTTATTTTCAGGTAAAGTCAGTGAAATTTTATTGTTTTCAACAATTAAATCTTTTGAATTTTCTAAGTTGAAATATGTATTAATAAAATATGATAAAAACAATGGATTAGCATTAATTTCAGGATAATTTAATGAAGTAGAAGAAATATTCATAGGTGCTGATGAGATATTTAAAATGTTTTTATCAAAAGTTATTTTTAAGTTATCTTGGTCAAGAAATTCCATATAGTATGTACCAAGTGAATTATATGTTTGTAAAGCAGAGTATTCAGTAGTATTTTTGTTTGAAAAACAAGTTATATTCATTTTACATTCATAGTTTTTTATTGATAAAAGTATATCATTTGGAGAAATGGTTTCTTGCTTGGGCGTACACGAAGTAAGCAGTAAAATTAATAACGTAATAATAATTTTAATCATAATAAATTTTCCTTTCATAAATATATTCTAAAAAAATATATGAAAGGAAAAAATAATTTATTAATGCCTTAAGAAATATTACCAAAATACCTTTTATCCAGACTTCTATATTGAATAGCCTCTAAAATATGGGCTTTTTGTATTTTATCAGAGCCGTCAAGATCTGCAATTGTACGAGTAACTTTTAGTATTCGTGAGTAAGCTCGTGCGGATAAGTTTAATTTTTCAAACGCCATTTTTAATATATTTTCACATTCGTTATCTAAGGTACAATATTTAGTTATTTTTCTTGCTGTTAATTGAGAATTTGAAAAAATATTATCATTTTTAAATCGTCTTAATTGAATTTCTCTTGCGTTATTTACACGTTCTTTGATTTTTTCGGAGCTTTCAGGAACGACTTTGTCGTTTAATTCATCATATTTTACGGTAGGTACTTCTAATTGAATATCAATTCTATCGAGTAACGGACCGGAAATTTTACACATATAATTATGAATTTGTTTAGGAGTACAAGTACAAGATTGCTTTGTACTGCCGTAATATCCGCATGGGCAAGGATTCATAGAAGCAACAAACATAAAATTAGCCGGATAAGTATAAATTCCATTAGCTCGTCCGATAGTTATAATTCTATCTTCTAAAGGTTGACGAAGTACTTCTAAGGCGTTTTTTTGAAACTCGGGTAATTCGTCTAAAAATAGGACTCCGTTGTGTGCAAGACTTATTTCACCGGGTTTTGGGACTTTTCCGCCACCGACTAACGATACAGAAGACACACTATGATGCGGACTTCTAAATGGACGCGTTGTAAGTAATGAAAAGTCGTTAGAAAGTAGACCGGATATACTGTATATTTTGGTTACTTCCAAAGCTTCTTCGATAGTTAAATCAGGTAAAATTGTAGGAATCCTGTGAGCAAGCATAGTTTTTCCGGATCCCGGAGAGCCTATTAGAAGTATATTGTGATTACCGGCAGCAGCAATTTCTAAAGCTCTTTTGGCAGTTTCTTGTCCTTTTACTTCTGAGAAATTTGTATCGTATTTTTTTGAGCTTGAAAAAATTTCTTGAATATTACAAGTAGGAGAATCTAGCGATGTGTTATTACAAAAATATGAAATTATATCGCTTAAATTATCTGCTGTTAAAATTTTTATATTTTCTATAATACTTGCTTCTTTTTCGTTTCCTTTTGGAACAATAAGATTTTTTATTCCGTTTTTTGATGCACATATTGCCATAGGTAAGATTCCTTTTATAGGATTTATTTTACCGTCTAAAGATAATTCACCTAAGAAACAGTAATTATTAAATTTTTCCGGATCAATAATTCCCATTATGCTAAGAATTGACATAGCTATCGGCAAATCAAAGGTTGCACCTTCTTTTTTAGTATTAGCAGGTGATAAGTTTAAAATAATTTTTCCGTATGGAAATTGTAAACCTGAATTTTTTATTGCAGACGTAACTCTTTCTTTAGCTTCTCTAATCGAAATATCCGGTAGACCGACAATTTCAATGCCGGATAATCCGGAAAGTAAAGTAGCTTCAACGTTTATAATATAGCCGTCAAGGCCGTTTAATCCAATTGTTTGAACTTTAGCAAACATTACTATCACTTCCTCAAAATGGATTATATTACATTGATTGCAAAATTGTCAATATTTTTCTTGGAAAATAAATACATTTTTATTGTTACTAGTCAGACTTAATTACTTATCAAAAGATAATATCATTAGTTTTCCCGCTCAAACACGTCCTCGTTGAAAAATTCGATTAAATTCTTATTTTGAATTTTTCAACTGTGGAACTCGCTCTTTAAACTAATGATATTATCTTTTTAAAACAAGTAGACAGAATAGTAACTTTTTATTGGTATATTTATACCTTGACAGTTGAAATTTTTAATTGTAAAATTAGATAGTAGAATTGTAAAAATCAATGAAGCTTTTTTATGAATTTACTGTTAACATATATAAAAAAATGTACGATATATGTGTGTTGATAAATTCGCAAAGGTGAATTTGAAGAATATTTTCGAGGATATATTTTTCGCGTAAGCGATTTGTACTTTGAAAATTGAAGATTGGGAGGGAATAAGATGGAAACTGGTATAGTTGTTTCTATCTGCCTTATTGTTTTTGCGGTTGGAATCGGTATAGGTTTCTTTATACGCAAAATGGTTTCTGAAGCTAAGATTGGTTCTGCTAAAAGAGAAGCTGAATCGATTATTGAAGATGCTAGAAAGACTATTGAGAATGAAAAAAGAGAAATGTTACTTCAAGCAAAAGAGGAAATACACAAGAATAGGGTAGAATTAGAAAAAGAAATCAAAGAAAGAAGAAATGAAATGCAAAGGCTTGAAAGAAGAGTTTTACAAAAGGAAGAAGGACTAGATAAGAAATCTGAAAGCTTAGAGCAAAAAGAAGAACAATTAGCTAAGAAGATTAAAGAAAATCAAGAGCTAAAAGAGAAATTGGAAGAGAATATTAAAAAAGAACAGGCTGAACTTGAAAAAGTTGCCGGAATGACGGCTGAAGAAGCTAAACAAATGTTAATTAAAAACATTGAACATGAAGTAAAATTAGAAACTGCGTTGATGATAAAGAACGCGGAAATGAATGCTAAGGAAGAAGCTAATAAGAAGGCTAAAAATATTATAGCTACGGCTATTCAAAAATGTGCCGCTGATCAAGTGGCTGAACATACAGTGTCGGTAGTTGCGTTACCTAATGATGAAATGAAAGGTAGAATTATCGGTAGAGAAGGAAGAAATATCAAAGCGTTAGAAACTCTAACAGGAATTGATTTGATTATAGATGATACTCCTGAAGCGGTTATTTTATCCGGATTTGATCCGGTAAGGCGTGAAGTTGCTAGAATTGCGCTTGAAAAATTAATTTTGGATGGAAGAATTCATCCTACCAGAATTGAGGAAATGGTTGAAAAGGCGCAAGCCGAGGTTGAGGACATTATGCGTGAAGCCGGAGAAGAGGCTTGTTATAGCGTAAATGTTCATAATTTACATCCTGATCTTGTAAGATTACTTGGAAAATTAAAATATAGAACGAGTTATGGTCAAAATGTATTAATACATTCTATTGAAGTGGCTCATATTGCCGGACTTATGGCGTCTGAATTGGGACTTGATCCTGAGATGGCTAAGCGTGCGGGATTGCTTCATGATATAGGTAAAGCTATAGACCAAGAAATGGAAGGCTCTCATGTACAAATTGGTGTTGATTTGTTAAAGAGATACAAGGAATGTCCGGAAATTTTGAATGCGGTTGAAGCGCATCACGAAGATGTTGAACCTACGTCTATTACTGCTATTTTAATTCAGGCTGCTGACTCTGTTTCTGCTGCGCGTCCGGGTGCTAGAAAAGAAACTTTGGAAGCGTATATTAAGAGAATTGAAAAAATTGAAGAAATTACGACATCATTTAAGGGTGTTGATAAATCTTTTGCTATTCAAGCTGGTCGTGAAGTTAGAATTATAGTAAATCCAGAAGATATATCGGATGCTGAAATGACGTTGCTTGCTAGAGATATTGCTAAGAAGATTGAAACAGATGTAAGTTATCCTGGTCAAATTAAGGTAAATATTGTTCGTGAAACAAGAGTTGTGGATTACGCAAAGTAATTTTTTGGGGCGACGGGTTACCGTTGCCCTGTTTTTTTTCTAAATATGCTCTCATAGTTTAATGGATAGAATGGCAGATTCCGATTCTGTCGGTGTAGGTTCGATTCCTACTGGGAGTACCAAAAGAATAAAGGAGAAGAAAGATGAGATATCCAACTAGTTTAAAAAAAGGAGATACGGTAGGAATATGTGCTCCGTCTTGCGGAATAACTGCTGAGAATAAGTTGAAACGATTAGATTTAGCTTATTCCCAACTAAAAGAGATAGGATATAATATAATAGAAACTAAAAATGTGAGAAGTGAATTTAGAGGTAGGAGTTCTAGCGGAGAACAAAGAGCTAAAGAATTGATGGAGCTTATGGAAAATCCGGAAGTTGGTTTGATTTTATATGCATCCGGTGGGGATTTTTTGATAGAAATGTTGGATTTTTTAGATGGGGAAAAATTAAAACGGCTTAAACCTAAATGGACTCAAGGCTATTCGGATATAACAAGTCTTTCGTTTTTATTTAATACGATTTTAGATGTGCCGACTATTTATTGCCAAACTGTTAAAGATTATGCTATGAGACCGCTCCATAAGAGTTTGGTTGATGCGTTAAGGTTAGCGAGCGGAGAAGAGATTATTCAAAATTCTTTTGATAAATATGAAATAAAAAACGAAGATGAAAGCCCGATGGCAGTGTATAACTTGACTGAAAAAGTAGAATGGAAAAATCTGTTTGATGAGGATAAGATAGAA
>CAYYWT010000031.1:0-12625 GCA_964475435.1 uncultured Eubacteriales bacterium | reverse complement strand
ATTTACATAGAGGGACAAAAAAGCAATTTTTGTTTCGCTTGGTACAGTACAATACGTTATTTAAATAATAAACGAGTATTCTTACAGCCTTTTTTTATTTTTTAGTTTTAATACAAGTTGAAGAAGTAAAAAGAACTAAGCGTGATGATTTTGGATTCCATTATACTTTAGATAAGTTTGATGAACATTTCAACAAGTGTAATGACTTCAGACGCTGTTATGCGATATTTATTACGGCTACATTGATGCCTGCTTCTTGCAATGATGCAAATTCATACACCTTGAATTTGTGTTGTGACAGAAGAAGTGATGAAAAATTTAATTTAATCACAAACGGTAATGATATTTCTCAAATAGCTGAAATGTGGGGAAGCAAAAAGCATTGGCAATTATTTGATGATATTGTTGAAAAGGATTATATGAAAGATTGCCCACGTTGTACTTATTATACTCATAACAAGATATTTGAAAATTGTATAGAGAATAATAAAGATAATATGTTACTTAATTTTATTTGACGTTTATTAACAGGAAGTAGCAACAGATTACCAAATTTTGGTAGTCTGTTGCTACAATATATTATAGGAGGCAATTATGCATTATATCAATCGTTGCTTAGAACCTGGACGTATATTAAATTATAGAGAAAATATTATTTCAAAAAAGATGTTTCTAGATAATGGCAGGAGTTTTGATGACATAAAACAAGCCGGAATGATTGAGTTACAGCTAACAGATAGATGTAATTTGAATTGTTTCCATTGTCATTTTAGAAATCAAGGTGATATTTCTTTTAACAGAGACTGGCTTAAGTTGGTGGTAGAAGATATAAAACCTAAAGCTATTTCCTTAGCAGGTGGTGGAGAACCAACATTATATCCTAATTTTGATGAAACGATTAAGTATTTAAAAAATGGGATTTCTAAACCTGATATAGGTTTAATAACTAATGGAGTATTAATTCCTAAAGGTGATTGGCCTAGTTATTTGTCTTGGCTTAGAGTTTCATTATATTCAGTTATAAACGGAACTTATGCCGGGAAAAATAGTACTTTGCAATCAAAAGTAATGGAAAATATACTTTCATATATGAAAATGTCTCAACTGGATATGCTAGGTGTTAGTTTGCTTTATTATGATTCAAATATAGTTGATTGTATAGAGTTAGCATATGAATTATTCAATTTATTAAAGTTTTCAGGACGAAGTATAGACAAATTTAATTTACAATTTAAAAGAGCTTTTGTTATGAGTGACCCTAGAAATTTAACTCTTGAAGTACATAAGGAAAATCTTAAATTGTTACCCAAATTGTCATCTATACAACTGGCAATTGAGCGAATAGAGCAATTAACTAAAGCCAACTTTGAATTTGATCTTTTCTTAAAAAAATGTAGTAATTATACTCAGTTTTATAAACTTTTGTCAGGGAATCTTGAAAAAGCTATCGATCAGACGGATCCTAATATTACAACATTGCCTAATTTTTGTAAATGCTATACTGTTTTGGAGAATAGATTAATAACTCCTGACGGATATGTTTATTCTTGTCCTACAGTTGCAGAAAATAGAGATATTTCTACTGCTCTTGGACATATTACAGATAATCCGCAAGTTTTTTACGAAAAGATTTATATGTATTATCATTGTAAGACGAAGTGGTGCACAGAGAGATTTTGCAGACATTCAGCACACAACAAGTTAGTTGAAGATTACTTGCTTTTAGGTAAAATGCCGAAATACGATGAGGAAATTTTAAAAGATAATTTCTTCTAATACTTATAGGGATATGTTACTAGTTTAATAGTAATATATCCCTTTTTGTGCATATAAAAAATTAAATAAAAAGTATTTTAATTCTTTCGACAATATGATACAATATCACAGGTGAGAGTTTTTATTTCACACAAAAATGACAAGGAGGGCATGAGATATGCCAGAAGAAAAAATTAGTATAGTAAAAGAAATAAAAAGAATACTTGTAGTACTTATTGCTTCTATAATTATGGCGATTAATCTTAACAGCTTTGTACATTTCGGAGAAATTATTCCTGGAGGATTTAATGGAATTACTTTGTTACTCCAAAGATTAGCAGAAACATTTTTGCATATAGAAATACCTTTTTCTCTTATAAACATACCTCTAAATTTGATACCTGCTTTAATTTGCTTTAGGTATATTGGGAAAAGATTTACAGTTTATTCATTACTTTCAGTAATTATTACAGGTGCATTGGTTGATGCGTTACCTTATTACAATATTACTTATGATCCATTACTTACAGTATTATTCGGCGGAATTGTAAATGGTTTTGCAATATCTCTTTGTTTAAACAAAAATGCTACAACGGGTGGAACTGATTTTATATCTGTTTTATTATCTAAGAAATTTAACATTGATTCTTGGAACTATATTTTTGCTGGTAATGCCGTTGTTTTATTGGTAGCCGGTGCGATT
The DNA here is from genome assembly GCA_964475435.1 of uncultured Eubacteriales bacterium. Taxonomy (GTDB): domain Bacteria; phylum Bacillota; class Clostridia; order TANB77; family RGIG9151; genus RGIG9151. The sequence continues at coordinate 10,167 of CAYYWT010000031.1, read as the reverse complement.
TATGGTTGGGATAAAGCTATGTATTCTATAATCTATCAATTTATAACAACTCAAGTTTTACATATGATGTATAAAAGATATCAACGTCATACTTTATTTATTATTACAGACCATCCAACAGAAATATACAATGCAATAAAAGAGGAAACAAATCACGGTGCAACTTTATTTAAGGGAATAGGATGCTACAAAAATGAAGAGAGAAATATGTTGTATTCTGTTGTTTCAAGTGATGAAATACATCACGTATTAGCGAGAATAAGAGAAGTTGACGAAAGAGCATTCGTCGACATAATACAAACGGACAGAATTTCGGGATTTTTCTATGAAAGACCTACAAAATAGGATTTTACGTTAAAAGTCAAGCATTATGCTTGACTTTTTGTTGTTTATGCTATAAAATAGTCTAGGTTAAATTTATGTAAATATAGGTAAATGTTTTTTTACCTTGGTTATTCCTGAAAAATTAAAGGAGGAAAGAATATGTATACTACTACTCGTACGTTTGAAACTGAACTGGGAATTCCGCATACGCTAATTATTAATGTAGATTGCAAACCTGAGTTTTCACAAGAATTGGTTAATATCGTAGAAGATGCTTTTTTTTACGCAATAGAAGTGTTAAGAAATAACATTCTTGAGAACTTCAAAGAATTCAAAAACACATTATTTCCTGACAAAAAGTTACTTAATATGGCTATTTTTTATGTTTCAAATGGAAAGTATAAGGACGTAATAAAAAGTTATAACATAGCAACCTCAGCTTTTGATACACGAACTATAACTATAAGTCTTGAAAACAAAGTTTTTCACAATATGACTCCAAAAGAAATTTCGGCATTTACCGAACATGCGTTAAGAGAACCTCTTTGGTGGGAAAACTTAGGCAAAAAGTTTTACTATATCAACGATTATATGCATAAGTCTGAGCTCATTCATAAGTATTTTGAACAACACAAAGTATTAAAATGTTACTATGATTATGATGTGTTCTTTTTTAACATTGGAATCGAAGAACCTGAAATAACGGAACATATGATAGAAGAAGGGGATTGGTTTGTATATAGCTGGATATAAAATAACAAAAAAGACTATTTTTATAGTCTTTTTTATTTTTGGTATTAAACAATAATACCAAAAATGTCGATAAACTTATTAGAGTATAGTTATGTGATTTTTTCTACTTTTATAATTGGATATTGGAGACCATTATAAATACATTTTTCGATTTTTCCGATTATTGTCACATTCTTATATGAGTCAACATAATCCTTGGTAAGGTTTTCACAAAGAAAGCCAATAATCAAAGTTTCATTTCCGAAAATTACATTTTGAGCTATTACAAAATTATCTTTTTGGAAATCGTCTTGTATATATACATATCCTGATACTGAAATTTTTTTCCCAACATATTTATCAATATTACTATGAACTTCATCTAAAATTTTAGGATAATCATTTATAGTTACATTAATAATATTGTTTTTAAGTGATAACTGTATTAATATATATACAGACATTAATATTAGTACAATTAATATGAAAGTAGAGAAGCGAAGCAAATTTTTATACATAGCAGTAGCTCCTTTCAAAGATATACAAGATTGCACAAAATAAAAATTTTGTGCAATGGGAGGTAGAGATGAAAAATAATTACTTTGATTTACCTTTAGTTGCTCAAGATTTCCTTAGTTATATGGATACTATCAAAGGTAAATCTCCAAATACCATAGTTGAATATCATTATGACTTACGCAGTTTTTTTAGGTTCTTAAAAATTCATTATAGACTTATAGATCCTAGCACAGATTTCGAGTCAATTCCTATTACTGACGTAGATATTGAATTTATTAAGCGAATCTCTCTAAGTGATTTATATGCGTATATGTCTTTTTTAAGTATAGATAAATCAAATAAAGTTGCAGCACGTGCTCGTAAAGTTGCGTCTATAAAGTCCTTTTTTAATTATCTTGCTAATAAAGCTAAAATAATAGATATAAACCCCGCGGTAGAACTTGAATCTCCTCGTATGGGTAAGCGTATGCCTAAATACTTAAATATAGATGAAAGTAAGCAATTATTAAACACAATAGATGGACCTCATAAGGAAAGAGATTTTGCTATAATAACTATATTCTTAAATTGTGGACTTAGACTCTCGGAATTGGTATCATTAAATCTTTCCCAAATATCTAACGATAAAATGACCGTTATAGGCAAAGGAAACAAAGAAAGGACTGTTTACCTTAACCAAGCTTGTAAAATGGCTCTAAACGAATATATGCGCGTTCGTCCAAGAGAAAACGTAAAAGATAAAAATGCTTTATTTTTAAGTGAACGTAAACAACGAATAAGCCGTAGAACTGTTCAATGGATAGTAAAAAAATATTTAGAAATGGCGGGATTAGACGTAGAAAAATATTCTGCTCACAAATTACGTCATACTGCGGCAACTTTAATGTATCAATACGGTCATGCTGACATTAGATCTTTACAAGAAATTTTAGGACACGAATCTGTTTCAACAACTGAAATTTATACACACATAAATAATCAGCAATTACAAAATGCGATAGACAATAACCCACTTGCAGAATTTGAAAAAGAGGACTGAAAAATCAGTCCTCTCCTCTTTGTGTACATAATATTATTATGGTAAAACGTGTCGTTTTTTATTTTTTGGGTCGTAATACCAATAAATTACTTTTGTTTCTTTTGCAAATGTACAGAGTCTCTTTTTTTAGATTAACAGTAACTTTGTCTCCTTCAGAAAGTGTTATTTTTTCGGTAGGAATAAGTCTTTCTAACTTAGTGCTATTTTGTACTTTTATTGTTCCTCTTAAGCATTTAAGTATTAACCGTTCGTCCTCTCTTATCAAAGAAAAAGGTTGATTTTGATCAGATGTCAAATTATAAGGTTGATTTTGGTCAGATGTCAAATTATAAAGTGTTGTAACAACATTATCAACAACTAATGCGTATCCAACATTATATAATTTACAAAAACAACACATTCCATAATCACTAGTAACAACAACTACATTTTTTATATTCGCCGCATTACGAACTATCGTTTGGTCAGTGCATTCATTTATACTGCGAACAAAATTGAGTATGGAATATTTTTCACTTTTTAAATCTAATGCACAAGCTTTTAATAACTTTTGAATAGCTTGATACAAAGAAGCATCTTCAGTCTTTATTGCATCTTTTAAATTATTTAACTCTATTAATACCACAGAAGGAATAATCACACGCTTGGCATATTCTATGATCTCAAAAGTCTTAGCATATCGCACTGACGAAGTATCAAGAACAATAGTCAAGTCTTTTTCAGCAACAAAGTTTTTTTGAACAACCTCGTCGTCTTCAGTAATAGATTCTATTGTTTCAATTTTCTCTGATTTTTTTTGCCACCTAACAGGGCACTCATCTCTGTGTTTACGTGCGTAGGTGTCTACTTGACTAATACTAAGATTTAATTGCTTTGCTATTTCTTTTCTAGTAATACCACTACTCCATAATTCTACAAATCTGTTATGATCCATATTTCTTCTCCTTGAAAATAAATATTTTTTTAATCCCGTTACTAAAATAACAGCAACGTATTTTCTAATATAAGATCATAGAAGATTGTACCACGTTTTACTGATTATGTCAAGTTATCTGCATAATAAATACAAGGCACTTCTTTGTTACACATCATGCAATGTTATGTTGATTTCATGACTTTGGAACTAGATCTAAATACCTTTTTTCTTCCGGTTGTTTATGCTTAATTTTATCCCTTATTTCAAGCATCTTCATATCAGTATTAGAAATAACATCAGCACATTCTTTTAATTCTCTGCTTATTTCTTTTTCATTTTCAATATCGTGTTTATACTTTAATTCATGTTCTAAACTAGCCCAAAAGTCCATTGCAATTGTTCGAATTTGAATTTCAACTTTCATATGTTTCTTTCTATTGCTTAAAAATATAGGAACTTCTACAACTAAATGAAGACTTCTATAACCATTAGGCTTAGGATGTTGAATATAATCTTTAACTTCAACAAGTCTTATATCGTCTTGCCTAATTAACATATTCGCAATTTGGTATATATCATCAACAAAAGAACAAATTATCCTAATTCCCGCAACATCATTTAGCGTATTATATACTTCTTTAACACTTATTTCTTTTCCTTTTCTATTAAGCTTATCTACGATACTCGTTATACTTTTTACACGCGAAGAAATAGACTCAATAGGATTTCGCTCATTTTTTATAGATAGTTCATCATTTAAAACCTCTAATTTAGTCTTTATCTCTTTTATAGCACAGCTATACATCATCATTAGTTCTCTATATTGTCTTGCTTGATGAAAAAAATATTTTTGTTCATCAGGAGATAATGAAATAGAAAGAGTATCATCAGATTCTACACTAATTAATTCATTACCTTTAACATTATAATTCATTAAATCACCTTACGTCCTTTCAAATCGATTATATATCTTTGGTACATCACAGTCAATATATGTAATCTGAGCAATAATTGAACTTTCTGTGAAAGCCAAAAAAAATGAGAAACCATCTAAGGTTCCTCATTTAATGCATTAAACTAATTCTAAAATAACCATTTCTGCTGCATCGCCACGTCTTTGACCAAGCTTCAATATTCTTGTATATCCGCCTGTTCTTGTCTTGTACTTATCAGCATATTCACCAAATAATTTTGCAGTTAAATCAATATTCTTACCATTTTCATCTTTAACTTTATTAATCATTGTGAACATTTTACGTCTAGCAGCAAGTCTAGAAGGCAAATCAATTTCAACTGTTTTCTTAGTGATTTCTCTTTCAACCTTCATATATTTTCTTCCATTTTTGCTAGTAGCTTCAACATATACTTTATTTCCCTTAGCATCTACTTTTGCACTGCTTACAGTCTTTTCAGCAGTTGTAACATTAGCTTGTTCTTTAATCCCTAAAGTAATCAACTTTTCAACAAGTATCTTTACATCCTTAGCCTTAGCTTCAGTTGTTTCGATCTTACCGTTTAATAAAAGTGATGTAGTAAGAGACTTAAGCATAGCTAATCTATGATCGGTAGTGCGTCCTAATTTTCTCGTACCTGCCATCTTTATTTCCTCCCTACTTATTATTAAAACTAATTATTCTTCAGCCGGTGCTAGTGCTAAACCTAAACTGTCTAATTTTTGAACAACTTCATCGAAAGATTTTCTACCCAAATTTCTAACCTTAAGCATCTCTTCCTCAGTTTTTTCAGTTAAATTTTGAACAGTATTGATACCTGCACGTTTTAAGCAATTATAAGATCTAACAGACAAATCAAGTTCTTCGATTGTCATTTCTAAAATCTTTTCTTTTCCAGCATCTTCTTTTTCAACCATAAATTCTGTATTTTTAGCTTTTTCAGATAAATCAACAAACAAGTTTAAGTGTTCACTCATAATCTTAGCAGCCAAGCTTACAGCTTCTTCTGCTGTGATTGTTTTATTTGTCCATACTTCTAAAGTTAATCTGTCATAATCAGCAATTTGACCAACTCTTGTATTTTCAATTGTATAATTAACCTTTTTAACAGGCGTATATATTGAATCTACTGGAATAAGACCTATTGGTTGACCAGGTTGCTTATTTCTTTCAGCAGAAGTATAACCTCTACCTTTATGAGCAGTCATTTCAGCATGAATCTTACCGCCTTTAGCTAAAGTACAAATATATAAATCAGGATTTAATATCTCAACATCGGCATCAGTTTGAATGTCGCCTGCAGTTATAACCCCTTCTTTATTTGAATCGATAACTAAAGTTTTCTCACCATCACTATGAATAGCAAGCGCAAGTTGTTTTACATTAAGTATTATTTCTGTAACATCTTCTAATACTCCTGGAATAGTAGAAAATTCATGTAAAACACCATCAAACTTAATACTATTAATAGCTCCACCAGGAAGCGATGATAAAAGAACTCTTCTTAGTGAATTTCCTAAGGTTGTACCATATCCACGTTCTAATGGTTCAACGATGAATTTACCATAACCATTTTCCTCATTTAAATCAGCACATATTACCTTTGGCTTTTCGATTTCTATCATTTTACAACCTCCTCTAAAATTTTTAATTCAAATTATTACTTAGAGTAAAGTTCTACGATTAAGTGTTCTTGTACTGGTAAGTCAATATCTTCTCTCTTAGGAAGTTCAACAACAGTAGCTTTCTTTTGCTCTGCGTTAAATTCCATCCAAGCTGGTACGTTTCTACCTGCTGTTTGTTCCATAATTGTTTTGAATTTTTCGTCATTTTGACTAGCTTCGCAAACTGCGATAACATCATTCTTTTCAACTAAGTATGAAGGAATGTTTACCTTTCCGCCGTTTACTGTGATATGTCCGTGACGAACGATTTGTCTAGCTTCAGCACGAGAAGTAGCAAGTCCCATTCTGTAAACTACGTTATCTAATCTTAATTCTAATAATTGAAGTAAGTTTTCACCGGTAATACCTTTTTTATTAGAAGCCATTTCAAAATATTTTCTAAATTGACCTTCTAGTACACCATAGAATACTTTTGCTTTTTGTTTTTCTCTTAATTGTACTCCGTATTCAGATAATTTCTTCTTTTTTGCACCGTGTTGTCCAGGGGCTTGAGCACGTCTAGCAACAGCACATTTATCTGTATAACATCTTGTTCCCTTTAAGAACAATTTTTGTCCTTCTCTACGGCAGAGACGACATGATGCGTCAGTATATCTTGCCATTTATATTCAACTCCTTAATTATTTTTCTTTATAAATCCTAAGATTAAACTCTTCTTCTCTTAGGTGGTCTGCAACCATTGTGAGGAATAGGTGTAACATCTTTAATAGAAGTTACTTCAATTCCTGCTGCTTGAAGCGCTCTAATTGCAGCTTCACGACCAGCTCCTGGTCCCTTAACATAAACTTCTACTTTTCTTAAACCATGTTCCATAGCAGTTTTTGATGCAGTTTCAGCAGCCATTTGTGCTGCAAATGGTGTGCTTTTTCTAGAACCCTTAAAACCAAGTTCTCCGGCACTAGCCCATGAAATTACGTTTCCAGCTTCATCAGTCAATGTAACAATTGTATTGTTAAAGGTTGAATGAATATGAGCTGCTCCACGTTCAATATTTTTTCTTTGAATTCTTCTTACTCTTTTAGTTGTAGTCTTTGCCATATTTCACCCCTCCTTATCTCTTTACAGGACCTTTACAAGTCCTAGCGTTTGTTTTTGTTCTTTGACCTCTGCAAGGTAAGTTTTTCTTGTGTCTTGATCCACGATAACTTCCAATTTCCATAAGTCTCTTTATATTTAATGCTATTTCTCTACGTAAGTCACCCTCTACTTTGTGGTTCTTTTCGATAGATTCTCTTAATTTACTGATTTGATCGTCAGTAAGATCTTTTACTCTTGTGTCAGGATTAATCTCAGTTTCAGCAAGAATTTCATTAGATAAAGTTCTTCCGATACCATAGATATATGTTAATCCGATTTCAATACGTTTTTCTCTTGGTAAATCAACACCTGCGATACGTGCCATATCTTACATTACACCTCCAAAAAATTTTACGCCTTTTTGAATATAATTAGTAGGCAAAACTAATTATCTGTAACTAAGTGCTCAACCTCAGTTCCAGATTAAAAAACAATAGAGGAAACAACATTATTGCAAAACTCATTCTACGACCTAGTCTCGAATTTATTAAGCACTTAATGTCTGTCAGCCGCCCTGCTACTGATTTTTCCACAAAACATTACTACATCTCACAAACTCATTCTTAGCCTTGTCTTTGTTTGTGTTTAGGGTTTTCACAAATAACTCTTAATGTACCCTTTCTTCTGATAAATTTGCATTTTTCACAAATTTTCTTTACTGATGGTCTTACTTTCATTTCATTTCATTCCTCTCTGTTTCTAAATTGCAAATTACTTTGCTCTCCATGTGATTCTTCCACGAGTCAAGTCATAAGGAGATAATTCCAATTTAACCTTGTCTCCCGGTAAAATCTTAATGAAATTCATACGTAGCTTACCTGAAATATGGGCAAGAATCTTGTGACCATTCTCAAGTTCTACTTGAAACATCGCGTTAGGCAAAGCCTCTAACACAGTTCCTTCAACTTCTATGACATCTTCTTTAGCCATAAAAACCTCCATAGTACGTTAAAATTTTAATTCAACTTAGTAAGTTTAACATAGTAACCATATTTTGTCAACATATTTTCAAAAAGTTTTTTCTATTTTTCTCAATTTCTCCACCAGGAAATTTATAATAATCACATAATGGTAAATTTAATTTCCTTTTCTTACAACATTGTCAAAATCTCAGGTTCTCCGTCTGTAATTAAAATAGTATTCTCATAATGAGCTGACAATTTCCCATCTACTGTAACCGCAGTCCAACCGTTTTTCAAAATATCTATATCATAACTTCCTTCATTTATCATAGGTTCAACTGCAATTACCATACCTTTAGCTAGTCTTGGACCACGTCCTGGCTTTCCATAATTAGGTACTTGAGGATCTTCGTGTAATTCCTTTCCCACACCGTGTCCGACAAAATCTCTTACAACAGAAAATCCAAAGCTCTCAGCATATGTTTGAACAGCATGAGAAATATCTGAAACTCTATTGCCGGCTACTGCATTCTTTATTCCTTCAAAAAAGCTCTGTTTAGTAACATCAATAAGCTTTCTGGCTTCATCCGAAATATTTCCAACAGCAAAAGTACGAGCGGCATCTCCGTGATATCCGTTCTTTAACGCTCCCATATCTATACTTATAATATCTCCTTCTTTTAGAGCATAATTATCAGGTATTCCGTGAATAATTTGGTTATTCACAGACGCACAAATAGTCGCAGGATACGGTTTGCTCCCTTCAAACCCTTCTTGTCCCTTAAAAGATGGAATCGCCCCTTCGTGTTTTAAAACTGTAGTAGCAATAGTATCAAGTTCTTTAGTCGTAATCCCTGGTCTAATCGCTTTTTCCATTTCATTTAATGCAAGCGCAACAATCCTTCCGGATTCACGCATATATTCAATTTCTTTTGGTGATTTAATCAAAATCATATTTTTACGCCTCATTTCCTAAATTATTTGCTATTAAATTTTATCACAAAATTATCCAAACATCAATGCTTAAAAAAGGACTGTAAAAAAGTCGTCTATCATAAAATTAAAAGAGGCTGTAAAAAACTCGTTTATCATTTAAATAACGTATTGTACTGTACCAAGCGAAACAAAAACAGTACAATACATTATGAGTTTTTTTACAGCTCCTTTTATTCTTCAATTTTAGACATAGCTAAATCAACTTCAGTTATTGTATCAGCCAATTTCTCTTTTCCTTTTGCAGTTACTAATTTGCCTTGAGCCTCATAATAAGGTTTTAACTTAGCAGTTACTTCATGATATGTAGCAAGTCTTTTTCTAATAACTTCTTCCTTATCATCATCTCTTTGAACCAAATTAGAACAATGATTAGGGCAAGTTGCTTTATCTTCTTCTGTTGGCATTTTATCAGTTATGTGATAAGTTTTTCCGCAATCAGGGCAACTTCTTCTACCGGATAATCTATTAACAATAGCCTCATCTTCAACATCAATTTCTAATACTCCGTCAATCTTCGTTCCCTCTTGAGCTAACATCTTATCAAGCACTTCTCCTTGATTAATAGTTCTAGGGAAACCATCTAAAATAAAGCCATTTTTGCAATCTGGCAATGAAATCCTATTTTTTAGTACATTAATCGTAAGCTCATCAGGAACTAATGCTCCACTATTGATTAACGTAACAATTTCATCAACTGTTTCTTTAGATAACGACATGCCAGGAACTTGTTCTCCTCTTTTTAACGCTCTAAAAATTTCTCCTGTCGAAATTTGTGGAATATTATATTTTTGACTAAGTCTTTCAGCTTGAGTTCCTTTACCGGAACCTGGGGCTCCAAACATAACTAAACGCATCTTTATTTCCTCCTTTATTTTTTCTTTCGACTTATTATATTATTTTAATTATTTTTTTTCAACTATAAATATTAACTTTAAAATTATTCTAGTTACTATTCCGTTTACTTGTTTCAAAAAGATAATATCATTAGTTTAAAGAGCGAGTTCCACAGGTAAAAAATTCAAAA
>CAYYWT010000030.1:0-13283 GCA_964475435.1 uncultured Eubacteriales bacterium | reverse complement strand
CACTATTTTCTTCTATAACTGGATTACCCCCCCATTTACATTATTTACCATTTTATAGTCAATAAAACTGCTTGATTTAGCCATTTTGCGAACTTCAACTTTTGGTAAAAACATAGGGTAACCCTCCTCTCTAATTAAAACTACTCGTTTTTATTATCGTCAAAAGGAAAGTTTAACTTAACCAGTCAATGAAAAAAATATTCGTTTAGCGAGTCATACTCCTAAAGAATTCTTAATTATCATTAGTTACTTCACCACTTGGTACATTTTCCGTTTGATTTCCGTCAATTGTTGTTCCATCATTCGGAGTTACTACATTGGACAAATCATTGCCGGAAGAAAGCTCTTTAATTTTTATCACTGTTCTTCCTATGTTCCCCGCCTCATCTTCTGCCGCAATAGTATATTCTCCAATTTCCGTAACGGTAAATGAATTATTTTCAATTTTTATTCCATCTATCGCTTTACTCGCTTTTACATCTCCCTTTTTATACGCAACACAAATTATAGGGCTCATTCCGTCATCACTTACCGTTACATCAACTCTAGAACCAGTTATTTCAGCCTTTACAATAGGAACTACTTTATCTATATTTTCAACTTCAGCAATAAATTTTGTTACATTACCGTCCTTTTCACATTCAAAAATAAATTCTCCGTTTTTTTCAAAATCATAATATTTTTTCCCATTGTTATTTATAACTTTATATTTCTTTTCGTCAAGCTTTAATGTAGCCCTTACATCTCCATTAGTCCAACCTTTTTCATCATATCGTATATATCCCAAAACAGCTTCATTATACTCTTCGTCATCGCCAAGTTTCGTTAGAGTAGATAATCCGTCAGTTTTTTCAACAGTAATTAATCCTACTCTTGATGAAATACCTTGTCCTATATTAGTATCACTTATAATCGGCAATTCATCTTTTACCCCGTTCATAACAAAAATTTTTCCACTTATCTCCGAATTACTAATTTTAACATCTTCGCCATTTATAATTATATTCCCGCTAACTATAATGTTAGAATATTTACCTTTGCTATATACTTCCTTTATAAAATTATCCAACATAACAATTACTTCAGCACGCGTAACACAATTCTTAGGTCTTAAGCTTCCGTCTTCATACCCGCTAATAGCTCCAAATTCAACAAAACTCGCAACTTGTTCCAAATTTTCGTAATTTAAATCAGATATATCAATAAACTTTTGAGATAAATAATCATACGCGTTTCCGCCATACGATAAATTAAACAATTTCGCGAAAATCGTCATCGTTTCTTCTCTTGTAGCATATTCTCTTGGGCGTATTTTTCCGTCACTCTCTATATCAATTATTCCTATATTTACCGCTGTACATATATCATTATAAAAATAATCGTTTTCATATACATCATACGCAACTCTTTTATTATTTTTTTCAACAAAATTATTTAATTTGTTAGCAATAATTATCAAATCAGCTCTTGTTATATAATTATTTCCTCTAAAAGTTCCATCAGGGAAACCGGAAATTAATCCTCTAACTTGCCAACGATTAACTGCCTCTTTTGCCCAAAAATATGAACTTTCATCCGTATAAGCAAACGAAGTCGAAATAAATATTAAACCCACTAAAAATAGCATAATTGTTTTTTTCATAAATAAAATTTCCTCTCAATTAATTTAAAAGAGCCATAAAACCCGAAAATCTTAATGAAATAATTGTAGGAAAGTCTTACATAACCATACTCTACGCATTAAAAATTTCGATTTTTATAGCCCCTTAGCTAAACATTATCTCTTTAAATTAACTAATTCTTGTAACATTTCATCAGCTGTAGTAATCGTTCTACTATTAGCTTGGAATCCTCTTTGGAAAACTATCATATTAGTAAATTCCGTAGATAAATCAACATTAGACATTTCTAAAGTATTAGAAGATAAGCTTCCTGCTTGCTCTCCCGGAACTACAGCTTTAAATTCACCTGAATTCGCTGTTTGAGTATATGAACTATCTCCAATACTCTTTAATCCGGACGGATTATCAAAACTTGCAAGCGCAATCATTCCTAACGCTTGTTGCTTACCATTCGAATAAATTCCGGTAATAATACCATCATTACCAATGCTATATTCTGTTAATGTTCCGGTAGGATAACCGTTTGATTTATAAACAGCCGCAGAATTTTTTGCAGCATATTGAGTCAACGCTGAAAAATCGAAATTAACTTTAGCCACATTATCCGGTTTATTATCATAGTTAACATCAAGAGCTAACTTAAAATCTGTAACCCTATTACCGGTTCCATCCGTTAGAGATACAACATTACCATAGTCATCAGCTTCATTTTCACCATTTCCGAAAACTACTTCTCCGGTTATCGGATTACCTTGAGCATCTTTTACCGGCTCATCACTTACAGTAATAGAATATGTCCAAGTATTTATTGAAAGTTCAGATTCATCGTCTAATACTTTTAAAGCTCCCGTAGTAGTAGAAGAAACCTCTGTATAGCCTATTATTTCCGTTTCATTTTCTACTTTTACGTAGTTTCCGGCAGCAATACCACAATCAGCCGTATCAAAAGTAGTTACACCATATGGAATTACATACTTTTCTTCTAATTTATTTCCAACATTTCCGTTATCTTCACTTACAGCATATGTTCCATCAGGTACTACATACTTACCATCTCCGGTAGTCTGTCCAACTGCAACTCCACCAGACTCAGATTCTGTTACCCAATTCGAACCGGTTCCTTCCGGTACAACATATTTAAATACTGTTGTACCTATTTCGTAACCGTTAGCAGCAGTCGCTTCAACCGTGTTACCTACATAAGCTGACGGAATAGAATAATACTCTCCGGTTACTACTTCCGAGTAAATCGGTTCCGTCTTAGTTACAGGCTTAACATATGTACCTGTTTTATGACCGGCTAAAAGAGCTTGGTTAGCAGCATCTCTTATAACAGTATTCGATCTTGATAAATTCTCATTCTTTACCAATCTTAAATTAGCTTGAACTTCATAACCGTAATTATCATATAAAGTCATAGGAATATTTACAACATCGTCAGTCTCGCTATTAGCATTTAAATTACCGGAAAGCTCAACATCAGTCGTCGGCTCAGGTTGAATTATTCTTTTATCACCATTATACTTATCCATATAAACATTTATCGGCTCAGCATCCATAGTAGAGTCGAAACCGTCAGCCTCAATAGCACCCTCTGATTGAGTTTTTCTAGTCCAACCACAAACTAAAGCTCCGGTAGAAGTTACTAAATTTCCTTCTTTATCTACTCCAAAAGCTCCGGCTCTAGTAAATGTATAACTCGCTGTATCACTTGCTTTTGTTATAAATAATCCGTTTCCGTCAATAGAAACATCAAGCGGGTTATCCGTTCTCTCGATATTACCGCTCGTATAAAGCATATCTATATTAGCGATTCCCGCTCCCATACCAACTTGCATAGGGTTAGTACCACCCGTTCCTGTACTACTATTAGGCGCAGTAGCATTCGCTACGGTATTAGAAAATACCGAGCTAAATGTTACCCTAGACGCTTTAAATCCCGTCGTATTTACATTTGAAATATTATTTCCTATAACGTCCATTGCAGTCTGATGATTTCTAAGTCCCGAAATACCAGACATCATTGATCTTATCATATGTACACTTCCTCCTTAAAGAGGTGCAAAAAATAACCGTCCTATGCTATCACTGCCCCATCAATATTTGTGAAAACATTATTTTTCATTTCATCCTTATTCATAACTGTAACAACATTTTTATCTTTCACATTAACTACGAAGGCAATATCGTCTAACATAATTAATGAATCCTTAACGTTCTTTTCTCCCGCCTTATTAATGGCGTCATTCAGCTTACCTTTTTGTTCATCAGTAAGATTTATATTCCTAGTCTGTAACCTGCTCTCTGCGTGTTTTGAAAACTTAACTTCTTTATTTTCAAAAAGCTTTTTCGCAAAAATATCTTCAAAATTAGAGTTAGGTTTTGTAACATTGTGAGCTGGTTGATTACCGGAAGTTATATTACCTATACCTCCGACTCCGGGAATTATCCTATTATTTATTATCATCAAATCCACCCCATAGTTTGTTTTACATTACTCTGTAACTGTTTCATCAACTGTATTATTTACTTCATTTTCTACATTCTCATTCGCTCCGGCATTTTCCGTCGTTTGGTTTCCTTTTACCAATTCATTTAGTATATTAACCAAAACTTGTAATTCTTCCGCAATATCAGTAACTTTATATATATCATCAATATCTACACTAGTACCGTCTATAACTGCATACGTAGTATCTCCGGCTTTTACAATACTTTCAATATACCCTTCTATCGAACTCGTTCCGTAATCAGCAGTAGCATATTTTCCTACTAAAGAATACGACATAAAATCAGAAAAAGTATTATTTAAATTTTGCATTTGCTCAAGCGAAGAAAACTGAGCCATTTGAGCTATAAATTCAGTATCGTCTGAAGGATCAAGCGGATCTTGATACTGCAATTGAGTAACTAATAAATTTAAAAATTCATCTTTACCCAAACTACTGGTCGTAGTTTTTCCCTCAGTATACTCACTAGGGGTTACTGCAAAATCACCACTAACACTATCAACTGCCATAACTTACTCCCCCATCATTTAAAATTATGCCGAAAAACTAACAGTACTATCCGGCCAATAATATGCTAAATTTTCATCATTATCTTCATAAATTTCACCGCTCACTGAGTAAGAATTATTTTCTATTCTATTAATTCTACTATGCTTATTAAACGTTCCGACATTTCTTCCTTCAAACATCTGACGTTCTCTATTATCATTTCCAACAGAAACGTTTAAATCTTGAACAACCATTCCCTGTTTCGCTAACTGGTCTTTTAATTCTTGCATATTAGACTCTAAAATTTCTTTAACTTTCTCACTCTCGGCTAAAAATTTAGCAGATATATTTCCGTTTTCTATAGAAACTTGCATCGTAACTTTTCCTAAATTATCAGGTTTTAGTTTAATAAGCATCTCGGACTTATCTTCAAGCAAATGAACATCTACCTTTTCCGTAATCTGTTTTAAAACGTCAATTTGTTCTTGTAATCTATCCGCTTTACTCATTATCACATTACTATTACCCGTTATATCAAACTTTGGAACTTCTATATTTTCATTTTTTACATCCATTTCATTTAACTCGAAATTATTATTAAACGTATTTTTTTCTCTTAAATCCGTAATTTTAAACTTACTATCCTTATCTTTTACATCCTTCTCTTCAACATTGCTACTCTCAGTAAAATCAGCAACATAATCCTTACTTTCGTCAAATAAACTACTATCTTCTTTTGTACTTCCTTCACTCTCTACGTCTCTATTTATACTTAATTCATCATCTTCATTGGTTCTTCCTAACATCTCCGCCAAAGAATCCAATTTACTTTCTAACTTCTCAAATTCATCTAACGTCATTTTCTCCGTTTCCACGCTTTGTGGGCCAACTTCGTCTATACTTTCGCCTAATCCTTCATTTATTTTATCCTGTAAATTTACGTCCTCTAAATTCAACTCTATATCTTGAGTTTCTATACTTAACATCTTCTCCAAATCCTGTATTTCTTCTACATCCTTTAATTTTTGTTCAATCAATCCGTTAATGTTTTCCGTCCCTGTTTCATTACTATCTTTAACTTTTTTATCATCTTTCTTATCTTTTCTTTTTACTTCCTTATCTTTAACTTTCTCATCATCAACATCTTTCGTTTTTACATTATCTTCGTTTTTTACTTCCTTTTTTTCAACTTTACTCTCATTATTAACATCTTTCATATTTTTCGATAAAACGTCTTTAAAATCCGAATCCTTTTTAATTAAAACATCCTTGGGTGGTTCATTATTTACACTGTACCCAACATTAAACATCCTTGTAATCAAGGCGGCATCCATACCTATCACCACCTTCCGTTTTTTGTACTTCCTTCTTACTCTACACATATCGGCTTTAAAATTATAAACTTAATAGTTTTTTATAATATTTACAAAAAAATAAATACGTGTTATAATGGATAGGTAACAATAATCTATTTACTCTTTTTTCTATTTATAAGGAGGAAACAAAATGACGACTTCTACGCTATTATACTTCTCCATTTACGCTGATTCTCCTCTTACGCGTTATTCAGTCTATTTATCTCCCGGATTCTACGTCACAATATACCCTAGAAGGAAACGCCATTTTAAAAAAGAAAATACTTTTTACAAGCAATACAAAAGGAAAATGACAACCGATAAAAGATTTAGACAAAACCACACTAAGTACTTACGCTTTAAAGCGTTCCGTCAGCCTAATAAGTAAGTATACTAAAAATGCTAATTATCCTAAAATGTGATAATTAGCATTTTTTTGCAAACAATATGTATTTTTTACACTATAATTTTATACTTCAAATGTATTGTAACATTAAAATCAATAATGGGCTTCATAAAAGTAAAAATTATCTACTATTTTTTCAGTATAGTACCAATCTTCTTTTCCTGGTTCTTGTACCCTATATCCATTTTCATATTCTGTTTTCTCTCCGGGTAATGCCATAATCGTTTTAGGTTCATTTGTAGGTGAATAATAAAATCCATAATAATGACTAAAGCTTGTAAAGCCTTCGTCTATCCCAAATTCTATATGATTATACTCATTAGACTTGTATATATATTTAATTTTTATATCTTTAGGCAATTCTTTTATTATACTCTTAGAATCATAGTCTTCCTCTTTATTTATCTCTTCTACGACATTACTCAATAAATTTTCATTATTTTTCACATATTCAGTTATAAGTTCCTGTTGGTTTACATCTTCTCCACATCCCGTAAGTGCTAACATTATCAAACTTATACATACTATTATTTTCTTCAATTTTATCTCTCCTAATATCAATAATGATCTTCATAAAAGTAAAAATTATCTACTATTTTTTCAGTATAGTACCAGTCTTTTTTTCCTGATTCTTGTATCCTGTATCCTTCTCCATCTTCTTTTAGTCTTTTATCTTCTATTCCAGCTGCTAATGGCTTATTTAAAGGTGTATAATAAAAACCATAGTAATGACTTGATGTCGTTTTACCCTCATCAATTCCAAATTCTATACAACTTTTATTAGCATTATATG
Source organism: uncultured Eubacteriales bacterium (assembly GCA_964475435.1). Lineage (GTDB taxonomy): Bacteria > Bacillota > Clostridia > TANB77 > RGIG9151 > RGIG9151. Next base: position 6,108 of record CAYYWT010000030.1, on the reverse strand, counting down.
CATGTACTATTTTTATGCCTTTAGGCATTTGTGATATAATATCTTTTTGATCTAGTTCTTTTTCTAAATCTATTTCACTTAAAACTTCTACCAACTTTTTTTCATTATCTTTCACATATTCATTTATAAGTTCCTGTTGGTTTACATCTTCTCCACATCCCGTAAGCGCTAACATTATCAAACTTATACATACTATTATTTTCTTCAATTTTATCTCTCCCTTCAAATGGTAATATATCATTATATGTATTTTTTTCAATATTAGAGACATAGTATATAGAATGTGTAACTTTCATTTTTCGAAAAAATTTTCGTTTTTCTCTTGACATCGAAACAATGTTCGTATAATATATACCTAGAACAGTTGTTCGTAAAGGAGAGATGAATATGTCTAAAAAATTATATTTAAAAAATCCGTTAAGATTATTATTTTCAATTGCTTTTGTACTAATTTTATCTATAGCCTTCGTACTAATTTTTCACGATTCAGCTGCCGGTAATAATGTTCCTGAATACGCTACGATAATCGTTTCTAAAGGCGATACTCTTTGGAATATAGCTCGTACATATAACTACGATAATGTAGATATAAGAAATAAAATAGACGAAATAAAAGAGCTAAATAAAATTAGCTCCAATATAAAAGTCGGTCAAGAACTACTAATCAAGATTAATTAATGATTTTATAAACTCGCGTAAAGACCTACTCTTTTTATTAAGGAAATTCATTCCTTTATAAAATTCCATTCTTTGCTCTAACCTTTCAGGTGTTTCAAACCCATCAACTACAAACCTGTTAAGTCCTTTAAAATCGTTAATATTTCTATTTACGCCTTCTGTAACCATAAGTTCTATATAATAATTTAAGTTATCTCTTATTTCCTCTTGCATATCCTTAGGCGGTACGCCATAAGGGTATGCCATTACATTAATTTTTTCTCCGCTGTTTCCTCTAAAACTAATATACTCATCTGCTTTCGTTAAATCCGAAAGTATTCGCATTTCTCTTTCTTCCTCTGTTTCCTCCGTAAGACGTGCCTTTAAAATAGGTACGCTATCGCCCTTATAATCTTCAATATATACGTGAGAATCATAAGTATGATTACCGAGTTCCATTAATCCGGACTCATTCATTTCTTTTATTTGTCCCCAAGTTAAATAATTATCATATTTTTCATCAGTATATCTGGCAATGACATTTAAATTAAACTTCGTATTATATTTTTTTAATATAGGAAACCCCTTCGTATAATTATCCATATACCCATCATCAAACGTGTAGACCAATAATTTATTATTATCCACCTTAACATCATTCTTAAAAATATTATACGCTTCATTTAATGTTACAACGTTATAACCTTTTTCTTGAAAATATCTTAAGTATTCTTCCAACATATCTTTAGTTATATATAATCCCGATAAAGACTTATCTTCAGGCATTTCATCACACACAACATGCATCATTAAAACATTTAATGTCGGAGACATTTCATACATGTCTTTCTTAAACGAAACTATACAAAACAATACTCCGCATACAATTAAAAAAATTACCGGAATTATCAATCTTTTTTTATCCAACTAAAAAGCCTCCTCAATATCTTATAACTCATTCGCAATCTCTTCTAATTTTTTCAATCTATGATTAACACCGGATTTTCCAAGAGGCGGATTAAGTAGTTTCCCTAATTCCAACAAACTAATCTCCGGATTTTTCAACCTAAGTTCAGCAATTTCTCTCAAATTCTCCGGTAAATTATTAAAACCTACTTTTTTCTTTATCTTTTTTATCGCTTCAACCTGTCTAACAGCAGTATTTACTATTTTAGACAAATTCGCAGTTTCACAATTAACAACACGATTAATCTGATTATTCATCTCATGAGTAATTTTTGCATCTTCAAACTTAAACAAAGCATTATGCGCTCCAATTATATTCAAAAACAAAGCAATACTATCAGCTTCTTTAACATAAGTCGCAAATTTATACTTCTTTTCAATAACTTTCGCACTTATTCCATATTCTTTTAATATTTCGCAAATAATATCCGCTAAACTTTTTTCATCAGTCAATATTTCCAAATGATATTCTTTTTCCGGATTAGCAATATATCCATCTAACAAAAAGACTCTCCTAAGAAAGTCTTTTTTCTCCTCTTTTAACTCATTTATCTTACTAATTTCTTCCTTTATTTCAGCCGAAAATGACATATCCATCACTTAACCTTTTATCTTATTTTTACAAACCTAAGCACATCAGTTAAATCTATACAAGCATAATTCCCATTATTATACAATTTAAGAGACTTATACTTACCGGAAATATTTAACGTATTTAAATACTTACCGCTTATATCAAAAAAATCCACTCTATCCGCCAAAATCACAGCAATAGTCTTACCGGAACTTTCAATAGACTTTACAACGCCGGCAACTTCCCCCGTTCCCGTTTTTTTATTATTCACATTAAGAATGTCTATAACAGACTTATTAGCAAATATGCTACCGGATTCTCTGTACGTCTCTATAATTTTTCCCTCATTTTCAAGATTAATTCCGGAAACTATTTTTTCAGAAAAATCATCAAATACTGTTCTCTCGTAATTCTTATCTATCTTTACAAGCCTACTGTCTCCGACCGCAAAGACATTAGAATTATCAACAAACCTTATACCCGACATTAAAACATCATCTTCAATTTCAGAATATACAACTTCTCCATTCGAAGACATAAAAGAAATCGCCGAGTTAATAGTAGAACTACTTACATCAACCTCAATCATAGCCACCTTATCCCCTTTAGGAGATATATCAACATCAATCAAACTTGTATTAGCAAATATCTTTCTAAAAATCTCCTTACCGGTAGGATCCAAAAACAAAAATCCACTTTTATACCCTACTTGAGAAAACACAACTCCAACATATCCGTCTTTGTTAATCACAACTTTTTTTATATCATTTTGTAAATCAAGCTCCCAAAGCATAGTCCTATTTTGGAAAGACATAATCTTCTTTCCGCCGGACTCAGCAATAACAAATCTATTATTATTAGCATCAATAATCGGATTAGATATGTTCATTTCTTTAACCCAAACAGGATTTTTTGTAGAAGTATATTCAGAAATCCCATTTTTATTTATAACAAGCATTCCGTCCTTTCCGGGAACTATCGCCGTTTGGATAGCCGGATCATAAGAAAGCGTAAACGCCTCAGTTACATCTATAACCTCATCCTCAGAAAAACTTAAAACTATCTTCGAATAATACTCATAAATATTATCTCTAGCCTCGGGAGTCTTCCATAAATAAACTCCGCAAATTACTAAAGCTACAAATAAAATAAGAAAAAACATATGCTTTAAAAATTTTCTTTTGTTAAATTTCATAGTATCCTCCAATATTATTTTCTTCCACGAATTATATAATTATTTTCGGCACTATCCGGCAACTTCATTAGAACTTTTTGATCAGCTTTCCCCGGATTTACAACATCAATTTTCTCATTAGTTTCAATATCATATAACTCATCAATAGTAATAATTTCAGGCTCAATTTTCCCCGGAACTATCATCTCATATTGAGAACCAACTTGTAACTTATTTCTAACTTCAACAATAGATAAGCCGTCTTTTTTCTCTAAAATCTTAGCCCCATACTCATACGGAACAGTACTTCTTCCGTCATCATCATAATTTTGAATATCTCTATTATCTTCTCTATCATAAAACAGCTCGCTATATTTCCTGCTCATAGCCTTATCAAGCTCAATTTGGTACTTTGTAGGCTCCCAATTATCTCTATTAGCTAAATAATCATCAATAGCACATCTATACGCATTAACAACAGTAGCAAGGTAATACTCAGTCTTAAGCCTTCCTTCAATTTTTAAACTCTCAACACCCATATCAACAATTTCAGGAATCCTGTTAATTAAGCATAAATCTTTAGCAGAAAGCAAATATGTACCCCTTCCGTCCTCCTCAACAGGAAGTAATTTACCCGGATTATTTTTTTCTTCGACATACACATTATAATTCCACCTACAAGGCTGTGCACAATCACCTTGATTAGAAGCTCGTCCGATTAAATAATTGCTTAAAATACATCTACCGGAATATCCGACACAAACCGCACCATGTATAAACATTTCCAATTCTAAATCAGGAGACTTATTCTCCATCATATACTTAATCTTCTCTCTAGAAAGTTCACGAGCTAAAATAACTCTTTTAGCTCCATTTCTTTTCCAAAATTCACAAGTCCCCAAACTTACAGTATTAGCCTGTGTACTAATATGAACATCTACATTAGGAGCATATTCACGAACAATATCCAAAACTCCACCATCACTCACAATAACAGCATCTACGCCCATATCATTTAAAATCTTAGCTTGAGCTTTAACTTTTTCATAATCCTTATCAAAAGCATATATATTCATAGCAGCATAAATCTTTTTATCCATCTTTTTAGCAAGCTCAACAATTTTCACAAATTCATCATTATTAATATTAACTCTCGTCCTCAAAGACAAATCGGCAGTACCCGCATATACAGCATCCGCACCATATAAATACGCAATTTTAGCTCTTTCATATGTACCCGCCGGAGCAAGTAATTCTGGTTTTTTCATAATACAACATTCTCCTTTTATTTTTTAGTTATAATTAAAATTCCATCTCCAACATCTACTAACTCACTATTTAACTTCGAATCATTTTTTACCGCATCTATAAACTCACGCAACCTGTTAACAGCAGTTCTTTGCTTATGTTTTACCTTTTCTTCGCCTTTTACCATACCCTTATAATTAACATTATCCGCAATAATTACTCCATCATCACTTAACAACTCCAAGCAAATAGGTAAATATTCTATATAATGACTTTTCGGGCCATCAATAAATATAAAATCATATTTTTTAGTTAATCTCGGCAACACTTTAATCGCGTCACCCTCAATTATATTAATTTTATCATTAAGTTTATACATATCAATATTAGCCTTCGCAAGCATTATTCTCTGTTTATCAATCTCAAGAGTATCAATTCTACCATTTTCACTCAAAAATTTCGAAAAACATATAGAAGAATAGCCTATCGCAGTACCTATCTCAAGTATATTACATATTTTTTTCTTACTAAGAATGTCCTCTATATAAGCCAAAGAATCATCTAAAATAACAGGTATCCAACTCTCCCTGGCAAAAAGTCGCATTTCATTTAACATACCATCACTCTCTACTAAAAAATCTAAATTCCTTTATTATTCTACCATAAACTACAAAAATAATAAAGTACAAAAACACAAATTAAAAAAATTCAAAAGAACAAAAATGCGAATATACTTTAGTCTAATCTCAAAGTATATCCGCACTTCAACTAACATTACTTATTATATCTTAACAAATAAAAACTTCCCTACAACTATGGTTATAAAATTATCGATAAGCTCACTACTGAACCGTGAGGACAATGCGGAAGCCGTAGTGGCTGTCGCCGGCGCCATCGTGGTCGTAGAAGCAGAATACACCGGTGTAAGACGTAGCGAAGTAGCCACCACCGCGTGTGAAAACAGGGCAGCTGGAATACGGCGCGCACGAGTAATCTCCGTCCCATGAGGTATAAGCTGAACCACTGCTACTTGTCTCATAAACTGCATCGCCTAGTTTAGACGAGCTGTATACATAACTATTATCATCTACGTTTGTATATCTGTCTACATATTTACTATCCGCACTAGTTAATGAACTTATGTAACTACTACTTCCCCCTGTATAGTACGCAGCTACATATTCATATGACCCACCTGACATATCATAAATTCCATATACGTTATGCGTTGTACTTGCTTTAACTCCACCAGTTGTGTTCCATGCGTTTGTTACTCCGGATGCCTTACTTGCATCTTGACTTCCGCCTGCGTTTCCAGTTATACGACTACTACTGTTATTTATATACGGTATTCTACCTATTGCGTTAGTTAAATAAGCTACTGCTCCCCATTCTACGTTTTTCATTAAATGCGAATCTAAAGACCTGTTTAGATTATATGAGTAATCAAACATATCGCTTACGCTTAAACTTCTCCAAGATACTACTC
>CAYYWT010000029.1:0-13360 GCA_964475435.1 uncultured Eubacteriales bacterium | reverse complement strand
CCCCCTCCAGCATTCGTTATTGTAGCATAGAACAACCTAAATATCAAGTTGTTAATTAGGCAGTTAAATATTTCTTTAACAATTTATTTTCATAATTAATGCAACCGACAACTATAAGGAAATTCATAGTTATAATTGTGCAAATAACTACTACCGCTTCATTTGAATATATCTTTTTTGTAGCAATATACCTACTTTCAGATACATTTTCTACTGTTGTAAAAACTCCGTATTTTTGAGTAGCCTCAGCCCTAGCTTGCCCAACTGTTGTAGCTTCTAAAGTATACGTATCTATGCTCGTTTTCGACTTAAATAAAGCGTGAAAAGCCACAATATCAGCCCAAGTAATTATAATCATTAATATTATTAAAATTATACCCGCAATCTTTAGTATTCTTTTTCTACTCTTTGGCGGTACATTTACAGTATTTATTCCCTCAAACGCAGTAGTTATCGAACTACTGCTAAGTACAGTCATAAATCCTAAATTTATAGCTACATTTATTAAACAAATCGTAATTATGCTCATTAACGATTCATCTTGAAAAATCGCAAAAAAAAGGAAAATCACCATAATTCCAATATAAATTAAGCCATATGCTAAAATATTGCCAAAAAATTTAATAAGTAATCTTTTTATCATCTTTTTTTCTTCTATAATTTCTATCTTTTCCATTTCATCCCTCCGAATACCATATCGTCAAAATTTTACACATATTTCATACTAAAAGGAATATATTTTTAAAGAAAATTATAAAAAACGGAGGAGAGATATATGTATAAAAAATTACTTAAAGGACTAGGATTTAGCTATTTCTTTACATTTTGTGCATTTCTTATATTCGCAATTGTACTTCATTTTACAAACGTATCCGATACAGTAATTCCCGGAATAATATTACTCATTTCAATTCTCAGTATTTTAACCGGTTCAGCAATTTGTACAAAAAATGTTGAATCACAAGGCTGGCTTTGGGGAAGTATTATAGGAATAACATACGCTATGATTTTATACATAGTAAGTTCGCTTACTTTAACAGGTTTCGCCATTCCATTATCCGGTATATATTTAATACTTGGTTATACTGCTATTGGAGCTATCGGAGGAATTATAGGAATTAATATTTAGTTTCAGCATATAATTTACCGTTACTGATTTTTACAATTACTTCTCCCATTTTATCCGTTCTGTATACTTTAGAGTTTACAGAACGGAGTCTATTTAAAACAATATCACTCGGAATTGACTTAAAACGTGTTCCAACGCTAATTAACGATACTTTCGGAGTCGTTGCTTTTACCAGTTCATCAGTAGTAGAGGTTATTGAACCGTGATGCCCAAGTTTTAAAATATCTACATCTAAGTTTTTATTACTTTTGATAAGCTCCTCTTCCGCCTCGCTTTCCATATCTCCCATAAATAAAGCTTTTATTCCTTGATACTCCATTAAAATAACTATTGAATCATTATTTTCATCATTAATTTCAGTTACTTTTTCAGGCGCTAAAACAGTAAATTTTACTCCATCAACACTAAACTTTTTACCTTTTTTTAGATAAAATTTCTTAGAATTTTTTTCTATTATTTCCTCTATTTCTTCTCCTTTTTCCTTAACTTTATTATTTATGCTAATTCCAACCATATCTACTTTTATGTTGTCAATTATGTAATTAAATCCCCCAATATGGTCAGAATCTAAATGACTTAAAATTAAAAAATCAATTTTAGAAAGTCCTTTATCTAATATATACGGCAATACTGTTCTTTCTCCCATATCATAGCGTTTTCCGTTACTTATGTATGAATCTCCTGTATCAATTAAAATACTCTTGTTATGAGGAGTAGTTATCAGTATACTATCTCCATGTCCAACATCTATCATAGCGATTTCAAGCGGTTTAGGGAGAATATTAAAGGCAAAACTAACAACTAGTATACTCATAATTCCGCAAGCAACAATAATTAGCTTATTATAAAGGCTTTTTCGGCTTATCTGTGGCAAATTGGTAATTCTTTTTAAAAATATTCTTCCATCTATATCCAATGCATAAAATAATACTACATAATAAATCATTATTTGAAATAAATTAGGCGTTGGTAACATATAATTAAATCCCGGTATATTCGAAAATATATTTGCTACTTTATTCATAATATTTATAAGTAATCCCAAAGGTTTCGCCAAAATACTTCCAAATGGCGGAATAAAAAGATAAATAGGAAATAATATAATTCCATACATCATTATTATCCCGGCTAAACTCATAGAAAATATATTTGAAATAAGTCCGCCTAAATACATAGTGTTAAAATTATATAAAGTAATAGGCGTTACAAATAATTGGGCAGATAGCGTCAAAGACATAGCTTCTGCTATTTTATCCGGAATAAACTTTGAAATAAATCCATTTATCTTAGGATGTCCAAGAATAATACCTAGCGCTCCTACAAAAGAAAGCTCAAAACTTAATGAATATATTGTATATGGATTTCCCAAGATAAGTAATAAAGCAACAAGCCCTATCGTAGTCAGAGTATCACTCGGACGTCCTATAAGACTGGCAATAGTTATAATTATAGTAGCTATTCCGGCTCTTAAAACTGACGGCGTACATCCGGTTATAAATATGTATATTATTATTATTAAAATCATAATGTACTTACTTTTATTTCTTCCCACATTAACAAATTCCAATATGTATGTAACAAGCATAATTAAAAAAGATACGTGACCACCGGATACTACTAAAAGATGTACCATACCGGCTTTTTTATACTCCTCTTCTATATTTTCATCAATATCACTATCATCTCCTATTATTAAAGCTTGGAGTATACCGGAAGTTTCTTTATCTAAAGTATTATTAGTAAAATTTCTTACCTTTTCTCTAAACTTTTCACTCATTTCCTCTATAAAATTAAGTTGATTTTTACCTATAATTTTTATTTCCTGTGTTACTCCGGTTAAATATATAACTTGAGTTTTTAAATATCTTCTGTAATTAAATCCACCGGAATTTCTCGGCAAATCCGGTATTTTAAGCTTTATTGTTCCCTGCACTTTATCCCCAAATTCTAAATTTTTGGAAGTAATTCTAATATTACTTTTTATTTTTTTATCATTTATAAAAACATTCTTTATTAAATAAGTTTTATCATTTAATACTTCATACACCGTACCGACAATTTTAGCCTCAACTCCGTTGTATTCCTCAATTTCATAGGTATGTATAAATTCATAAATCCTCATATAACCGTTCCCCATAAAAAACGGAACAACAATTAACAATATAAGCAATTTATATTCCTTTTTTACGACAAAATACGACAAAAAAAGGACCGCAAACAATGCGGTCCAAACAATATTTTCATTTAATATAACACCTATCATAAACGACAAGCTTATTAACAACAAAGGTCTTTTTATCATCTACCTTATTACCCTTCTAGCAGTTACATAGTGTTTTTTATAGTAATCAGAATTTAAATCGTCTATTACAACCCCTCTTGAAGAATTAGCAGCATGTAAAAATTCTCCGTTTCCTATATATATACCAACGTGAGATACTTTCGCACTGGAAGACGAAGCATTTATTCCACTAAAGAATACTAAATCTCCGATTTGAAGTTTCGACTTATCTACTTTTATACCTTGCGTAGCTTGGTTATACGAAACTCTTTCAAGAGTTACGCCAACTTTTCCGTATACATATTTGGTAAGTCCGGAGCAATCAAAAGTCTTAGGACCATTTCCACCCCAAACATACTTCTTTCCAAGTTGTTGTTTAGCTAACTCTACAACTTTTTTAGCAACAGAATTCGTTCCGGATCTCGATGTGCTCGTTACCCTATCAACGCATCTGGCAACAATCCAGCCTTCTTGATCATTATATAAAATTTTATACCATTCTCCTTCAGTTCCTAAAATAGTTATATCTGAATCAGCAGGAATAGTAGCGATTACTTCCGACTCAGTAGAAGGCTCTTTTCTAAAATTAACTCCCGAATTAATCTTTCCTTCTCCAACTATCTTATTTATGTCCTCAGTAATATAATCTTTATAAATATAACCTTCTATATCTCCGAATTTTACTTTATACCATTCTCCATCATCAGTTAATCCCTCAGAGATTAAATTATCTCCCTCAACAACTTTACCAAGTATAGATGAATTCGTAGACGGTTCTTTTCTCAAATTTACAGTACTTCCCGTTACTGCAAGTATTTTAACTTCCGAATTCTCCTCAGAAGTAGCCACCGGAGTAACAACAGGCACAGTAGCCTCCGGAGTAGTAGCAACAGTAACCGCAACATCCTCACTTACATCTTTTATTAAGCTTTCAGATACGTACCCGGTACTCTCGCTTACTTTTATTTTATACCAGTCATTTTCTTTCGACAAAACTTCTACTTTTTTACCTTTTTCGAGTAACATTATTATTTTAGAATCAGTAGAAGGTTCCTTTCTAAGTCTTACAGCATTACCATCAATCTCCCCGGTCGCTCCGAAAGCAACGCAAAAAGGAAACACAGATAAAAGCGTAGTCATATATGCAATTTTACAAACTTTATTTCTTAGCATAAATTTCTCCTTATAATTACAATTTTACCTTTTACACAGGTATTCTATATTTTTACACAATATTTGTCAAGTTTAACATCTCTTTTTTAGGATTTCCTAATTTGTAAAATGTATTCAAAGCTTTTAATACTGCTATATTTAGCATTTATTTACAATCAAACTCCATAAGATTTATCGGCTATATTTTATAGTTTATTTATATATTTTTTAAAAGGAACTCAATTATTTTTATTTCCCAGAATTATACAATCGAGTGTTACCGATTTTTAAATGTATTGACAAAAATAGAAATTGTGAATATAATAATTATAAGATATCTGTTCGGTTCATTAAGAACTAAAAAAACCCGAGTGTGCTAGCACTCGGGTTTTTGCTTTACGCATTTTTTAATAAATCTAAGATAAGATAAATTATGTATAAAGCAACTATTAAATCTGTTCGGCCCATTTGCTCACCTCCTCTAAAAAGATTTGGTTGTAAGAACCTGGAATTATATTACCATATATTACTATAAATTACAATAAAAAGTTTTGAATGTTTTTTTACGCAAATTCCATTCGCTAATTTTTTATTATTAATTATGGTAACAACAATTATACATTATTTTGCTTTACCTCTTGATTTTTCCTGTGTCTTGCTATATAATTGAAAAGGATTCTTTTTTAGTTTCCTGTTAACAACCTACGACTAGGAAAATGGATACTCCAACCTTCTCTTGGTGTTAGGCGTTTAACTGATTTTTTTATAGGAGGTGCAAGAAATGGATAAACAAAGTATTATTGCTGAATACAGAACTCACGAATCTGATACAGGTTCTCCTGAAGTTCAAATTGCTCTTTTAACAGCAAGAATTAATCACTTAACTGATCATTTAAAAGATCATAAGAAAGATCACCATTCAAGACGTGGTCTATTTAAGATGATTGGTCAAAGAAGAGGATTACTTAACTATTTAGCTAAAAACGATATCGAAAAATATCGTGAACTTATTGCTAAACTTGGAATCAGAAAGTAGTTGGAAAAATAGTGAAAAGTTTAGAAAGTATTTTTCTATGCTTTTCACTTTTATTCTATTTAAACTTCATATTTGGTTAGTTGGTAGTTGATAGTTGACTAATAGAGCGTATTTGTTCTATTTGCGAACTATAACTACTAATTACACATATGAAGAAATTATTTACAAGGAGGATTTTTTATGTTTAGAGTATTTGAAACTGAGCTTGCCGGACGTAAACTCGTTGTTGAAACCGGAAAAATGGCTCAACTTACTAACGGACACGCTTTAGTTCGTTATGGTGACACAGTTGTAATGGTTAACGTTACAGCGTCTAAAAAGCCAAGAGAAGGAGTTGATTTCTTCCCTCTTAGTGTTGATTATGAAGAAAAATTATATTCCGTAGGTAAAATCCCGGGAAGTTTCCAAAAAAGAGAAGGAAAACCTTCTGATAAAGCTATTTTGGTTTCTCGTGTTATTGATAGACCTATTAGACCATTATTCCCTAAAGATTTAAGAAATGATGTTTCAGTAGTTGCTACTGTATTATCTGTTGATCAAGATAATTCTCCTGAAGTTACTGCTATGATAGGTTCTTCTATTGCTATATCCATCTCGGACATTCCGTTTAACGGTCCTACAGGTTCTGTTGCAGTAGGCTATGTTGACAACGAAATTATTATAAATCCTACAGAAGCTCAAAGAGAAAAAAGCAGACTTACTCTAACTGTTGCCGGAACAAAGGATAAAATCTGTATGATAGAAGCCGGAGCTGACCAAATTCCTGAAGATATTATGGTTGAAGCTATCGCTAAGGCCCACGAAGAAATAAAGAAAATTGTTACATTTATCGAAGGTATTCAAAGAGAAATCGGAAAACCTAAATTTGAATATCAAAGTTGTGAAGTTAATAAAGAAATTATGCACGACATTGAAGAATATTTAGGTGAAAGACTTAGAGAAACTATCATTACTACTGCGAAACAAGAAAGAGAATCCGGAATGGACGCTATAAAAGATGAGTTAATCGAACATTTCGCTGAAAAATATCCTGATAGTGCGTTAGCTATAAGCGATGCTCTATATTATCTTCAAAAGAAGACTGTTCGTAAAATGATTTTAGAAGAACATATAAGACCTGACGGAAGAGCTTTAGACCAAATCAGACCGCTTAGTGCCGAAATCGACTTACTTCCTCGTGTTCACGGTTCTGCTTTATTCTCAAGGGGGCAAACTCAAGTTATGTCAGTTGTAACTCTTGGTCAAGGAAGAGATGAACAATTATTAGACGGTATTGATACAGAAGAGTCAAAGAGATACATCCATCACTATAATTTCCCACCATATAGCGTAGGAGAAGCAAGAGCTCCACGTAGCCCGGGAAGACGTGAAATTGGTCACGGAGCTTTGGCTGAACGAGCTTTAGTACCTGTTATTCCGTCTCAAGAAGAATTCCCTTATACAATTCGTGTTGTATCTGAAGTTTTATCTTCTAACGGTTCAACTTCTCAAGGAAGCGTTTGCGGAAGCACATTATCTCTAATGGCTGCCGGAGTTCCTATTAAAGAACCTGTTGCCGGAATTTCTTGCGGACTTATAACGGACGATAACGACAGAAGTAAATATTTACTTATTACAGATATTCAAGGAATTGAAGACTTCTTCGGAGATATGGACTTTAAAGTTGCAGGTACTAAAAATGGTATTACTGCTATCCAAGTAGATATTAAAATTGATGGTTTAACATTAGATATAATTCGTGAAACTTTTGAAAGATTAAAGAAAGCAAGAATGTATATACTAGACGAAGTAATGTTAAAAGTAATTGACAAACCAAGAGCAGAAGTTTCAAAATATGCTCCTAAAACTATTTCTTTTAACATTGATCCTGATAAAATCAAAGATGTTATAGGTCAAGGCGGAAAAGTAATAAATAAAATTATTGCTCAAACAGGTGTTCAAATCGACATTGAAGACGACGGAAAAGTTTGTATTTATGCCGTTAATACCGAATCTGCAAAAGAAGCTGAGAAAATAATCAACGGAATTGTGAAAGAACCTGAAGTAGGAGAAATCTACAAAGGAACAGTAACTAAAATTATGAATTTTGGAGCTTTCGTTGAAATTTTGCCTGGAAAAGAAGGTCTTATTCATATTTCTAAACTTGAACATAGACGTGTTGAAAAGGTTGAAGATGTACTTCACGAAGGCGATGAAGTAATGGTTAAAGTTATTGAAATTACAGACCAAGGAAAAATAAATTTGTCTAGAAAAGACTTACTTCCAAAACCGGAAGAAAATAAGTAGACTGAATAGCAACAACTAGACAGAAAAAAATGACGAGTCGAAATTGACTCGTCATTTTTTTAATTAAAAATATTCTCCTTTACAAATTCTCTTGCAGTAATGCCTACCGTTTCCCCATCATCATTTTGGTAAATAAACATCTCATCGTTTTCAGCCAAAACTTCTATTGGTACCAACTTATAGCCATCATCTGAACCTAATTCATTTTCAAATTTTGCTCCCTGCTTTTTTATAAAATTCAAGTGATCTAATCCCGACATAGCATAATAATTTTCATCTACCTTCAGAGCTTTTACCAGTTCAGTAGATAAATGCCACGGAACTTCACTCCTAAACTCAGGTAACAAAATATACTTTGCACTTCTCCATTCTTTATAAAGTCCTCTGCTAAGTTTTACTTCATTTCTAATCCTATCAATTCCAGTCTGTAAAACGTCTACAACATTTTTTATACTCGTACCGGATGTGTCAATTATAAGGTCATAATTTGAACGATTTTGCAAATCCACTTTCGCGTTTTCATTCCGATCATTTACGTTAGCGGAATAAAGCTGAATAAAGCGTTTTCTTTCTTCTGTTTTTCTAAAATTGATACTGTCTAATGCAGTCTGAAAATCAACTTGTTCTAAAACTTCGCTTGTACGATTTTTAGCATCAGCCATAAGTCGCTTCGCAGCAATATCAGGCATTACCGAAAATCTTACGTTGTAAACTTTCTCGCCGTTTCTCTTCATAAGTAAGCCTACAATTCGCGAATCAATAACTACAACTGAAGCCTCACAATTTTGATACTTTTTAATAGCTTTTTTTACATTACAAAGCACATATTCATCAATAAACTTATCTATGCTTTTGCTTGTATCTGTTTCAAAGCTGTCAAAGTACTGAGTATTCGCTCCCGGAAAGGATTTTAATGTGTCAATAGTGTTTTTGTAATCCTTTGCAAGTAACGTAAGCTCATGGACATTAATGTTCGCAGCCTCAGCCATATCGCGAAACAATTGACCGGCAGCCACCTTAGTCACAGCTACTCCACTAGACTCGAAACGTCTCATAAGTTCTTTTATCGCAGTACTTTTACCGGAAACAGGATCTCCGGAAATTGCCACTACAAACGGACCATTTTTCATTTTTTACCTCCAAAAATTACATCCATTCTTATAAATACACATAAGAATTGTTTATATTTACATTCTCCAAATTCGAGTATACCATAATTCGAGAGTTATGTCAATTGCAAACTATCAATAGTATAAAATTATCGTACTATTCAGTCTATTTGTTTTAAAAAGACAAGTAATTAAGTTTGACCAGTAACAATTTTTCGCATTCTCCTAAAAATAGTCCGAAAAATACGCCTGTTCTAGCGGAATAACCTTTTCAAGTAACTTTACAGAACTATTCATCGCATCAATTCTTTCAACTCTTTTTAAATACTTTGGTCTCCTATATCCCATTAGCATAGTAACTAACGTCTGAATACTTAAACTAATCGGCTCAGAAATTTCTTCTCTTGAAACAATATTATTTCCTTCTTCGTCCCAAGTTACAGAAAACGTTCCATTATTCCACTCCAGCATCGGATCATTAACCCTAAACGTAAGTCTATTTCCAACAGTTGTATTAATAAACGGATACTTTTCCAAAAATTTCTCTAAGTCTACAATCCTAGCCATAAAATATGGTTCAATTTTTTCTGTTATCTCACTATCTTCAAGCAAAAACGCCATTGGCTCATTAGTATAATTATCCCCTTTTACTTCGTTAACCATTGAAAAATGGGCACTTATATAATTCCATAAGCCGTGTCTGGCCTCTTGATTTAAATAAACAATCTCTTTTATATGAAAAACTTCATTCTCAATCCAATAATATAAATAGCCAATCGGCTTATGTGCGGCATTATAATAAACAGCCGCAGTTAAATCTTCAACTTCCCATCTAAAATATTCTTCCCATTCAAGCGAACGCCTAATTAATACACCGTGACGCATATGAGCAAACTCATCATGTATCTCTTTTATATCCTTAGACTCTATATCAACTCTATCCACCATTCCGGGAACATCAACAAACTTAGGAAGTTGAGTATCTTTAATGGTAAATTCCATTTTATCAGAAATAATTTCCCAACCTTTTTTTCTATAATACGGTATAGAATACGGATACAAGAAAGAAACAGTCTGACCGGCATCTTTCATTTCTTCTAACGCTCTTTTCATAAGATTATGCATTAATCCGAGATTAGCATATTCCGGATACGTAGCCACTCCGGTAACTCCGCCCATTTCAAAAATCTCACCGTGAATATTTACTTTCATAGGATATATAGCAATTTGGGAAGCAAGTTTTTTATCATCAAACCACCCAAAAACAGTAGCTTTCTCCAAAACAGGACATTTAGACCTTTTTATTTCGTCTTCTTCCCAACCTACATCCATTAACTCTTTTCTCGTTACTTGGAACGCATATCTTAGCAAATCATTAAATTGCGAAACATCTTCACGATTTAATTCTCTCATTTTAAGTCTTTCTTGTAATTTTTTATTTATCATAAAATCCCCCTAATTCTTACCTCAACATTCTATCATAACTTCTAAATATCCGCAAGGCGGGGATTAATATCCGTTATCTATTTGAACAACAATATTATACCTACTATCAACTTCCCTTACTTTTTTCTCAATTTCAGTAAGAACATCTTTCCTTTCATCTTCTTTCATCTCAACGGGAACTACCAAATCAAAAATCAAATTAATACTGTTTTCTCCATCTACCATTCTAAAATCATGTATTGAAAATTCAGAATTCATATTTTTTACTATATTGCTTACTTCATCCCTAGCCTTATTAGTTTTTTCACAATTTAGCGATATCGGATCCATATGAATTACAAGTAAAACTCCGTATTTTTCATTTACTTCTTTCTCAACAGCATCAATAGTTTCATGAATTTTAACAATATTTATATCATCGGGAATTTCTGCGTGTAAAGACGCAATAATCGCTCCGGGGCCATAATCGTGAGCCATAAAATCATGTACGCCGATAATTCCTTCTTTACTCACAACTAAATCCGTTATTTCTTTTATAAGTTCCTTTGATGGCGGTTGACCAATTAATACATCAATTATTTCCTTAGCTACTTTAACTCCGGTATATATAATTAAAAATGATACAATAACACCCATTACTCCATCAAGCGGAAACGTTGTAAAATTACCCAAAGCAACAGATACAATTACCGCTGTCGTCGAAATACAATCATTTAAGCTATCAGTCGCAGTAGCTAACATCACACTCGAATTAATCTTTTTTCCTATGTACTTATTATATAAATACATCCATACTTTAACCAAAACAGATAAAATTAAAATTATAAACAACGGCAAACTAAATTGAACCGCTTCCGGGCTAAAAATTTTCCCAACAGAAGTTTTTAACAATTCAATTCCTACCATAATTATAATAAAAGAAACTATTAACGAAGCTATGTATTCAACTCTACCGTGTCCAAAAGGATGTTCACGATCAGCGTGCATATTACTAATTTTAGAACTTGCTATCGTAATTACAGAAGAACACATATCAGATAAATTATTAATAGCGTCAGATACAATCGCAATACTATTCATAATTAAGCCAATAATTAACTTTAGTAAAAACAGCAACAAATTACATATAATTCCAAGCGTTCCACTAAGAATTCCGTATTTTTCTCTTACATTTTTATCCGTAACATTCTCATAGTTCGGAACAAACATTTTTATAAGAGCTTTTATCATTTTTTATACCTCCAAAAATTTATTTAATTACACATTAAAATAATAGTTACTGGTCAGACTTAATCACTTATTAAAAAATAATATTCAAAAAAATAATATATATTTTGATATAACATATTTTTTATTAAACTGCAAATAATATTCTCATAAAACAAAATGAAAGGAATGATATTATGAACAACAGAGGCTGGATAGCTATGTTTTTCGGACTTGCTTGCTTAGTTTTATTAGTAGGCGTTGTATCCATATCCGGAACAATGAACAATACAAATAATGGTACAACTCCTCAACAAATAAACCAAAATTTATTAAACACACAACCTAAAACAAGTAATTTACCAACAGAAATAAATAATAATGATATATTAAATAATACATCTTCTCCAAGTCCTATTCCATCAGAATCACCAATAATAAATATGCCTGATATGAATAATAACAGAAACGAAATGCCTAAAGTAGAAATGCCTAATATAAAACAATAATTTTTTTACAAAACAAAAGAGCGACAAACATATCGCTCTTTCTTCTTGACTATCTCTTGCTAAATTGTGGAGCCTTTCTAGCTTTCTTAAGTCCGTATTTCTTTCTTTCCTTCATTCTTGGATCTCTTGTTAAGAATCCGGCCTTCTTAAGAACAGCTCTGTTCTCTTCGTTAGCTTGAAGCAAAGCACGAGATAAACCGTGACGGATAGCTCCGGCTTGACCTGTGTATCCTCCACCGATAACCTTTGCAATAATATCATATTTAGCTTCACTGTTTGTTAAAACTAATGGTTGTTTAACAATCATTCTAAGAGTTTCTAAACCAAAAAATTCTTCAACTGTTTTACCGTTAATTGTAATCTTTCCTTTTCCGGGAACAAGTCTTACACGCGCAACGGCTTCTTTTCTTCTACCTGTACCATAAAAATAATTCTTAGCCATTATCGTTTCCTCCTTATGCCTTAATTTCTAACTTTTCAGGTTTTTGTGCAGCGTGATCATGTTCAGCTCCGGCATAAACCTTTAATTTTTTAATCATTTCTCTACCTAAAGCATTTTTAGGAAGCATTCCTTTAACTGCTAATTCAAACATTCTTTCAGGTTTTCTTTCTAACATATCCTTAGCTTTAACTTCTTTAAGTCCACCAAGGAAACCTGTATGATGTCTGTAAAGCTTTTGAGTAAGCTTTGCACCTGTAAGTTTTACTTTGCTAGCATTAATAACTACAACGTAATCTCCACAGTCCATATTTGTAGAATAAGTAGGTTTATTTTTACCTTTTAAAATTTTAGCAACTTCACTTGCAACCCTACCAAGTGTAAGTCCATCAGCATCAACTAAATACCAAGCTCTTTCTATTTCGCTTGCTTTTACGATATGTGTTGCGTTCATTATTACCCTTCCTTTCAATATTTCTATATATTTTATATAATTGCCTCAACAACGACTTTTTCATTATACAACGTAACATAATCTATGTCAACACAATTTTAAAAATATTTTAATTCTTCCAATGCAAACTCGTTTTTACTCGTTTTTTCTTATTTTTACTTCGATTATCTCAAAACGCATTTAATTTTATGTTGAAATCTTTTTATTGTAATTTATAACAATATATGGTAATATACTACTATGCTTGTTGCCTTACTTTTTTTGAAAGGAGGTGAAACAATGAGCGATATTTTTAAAGTTATAGCTTTATACA
>CAYYWT010000028.1:0-14603 GCA_964475435.1 uncultured Eubacteriales bacterium | reverse complement strand
GGGACAAAAAAGCAATTTTTGTTTCGCTCGGTAAAGCACAATGCTTTGTACAAAACAAGTAACTGTTAAATTAAAAATATAGCAGAAAAAAACAACATAGTAGGAAAAAATGAAAAGAATATTTTTATTTATAAGTTTTAAAATTTTGAATAGCTTTTATACAAATGGGTCGTAAGACCCATTTTGCTATTTAAATATTGCAAAAGTGGAGAGAAAAGGATAATATAATCTTGCAAGTGGTTGAAAGTGGAGTGAAGTGGTAAGAAACTCCATAAAAGAGGTGAGAAGTTTGTTCATAGGCGAATATAGACATAGTTTAGACGTTAAAGGTAGAATTATTGTTCCGGCTAAATTTAGAGATGGCTTGGGCGATAAGTTTGTCTTGACTAAGGGTTTAGACGGTTGCTTATTTGCGTATTCGAAAGAAGAATGGGCGAATTTCGAGGAAAAGATTAAAACCTTGCCGCTTACGAATAAGGACGCAAGAGCATTCGTGAGGTTCTTTTTTGCGGGAGCTGTTGAATGTGAAATCGATAAACAAGGACGTACGTTGATACCACCAATGTTAAGAGAACACGCCGGACTGAGTAAGGATCTTGTTATAATCGGGGTATCCAATAGAGTTGAGATTTGGAGCCAAGATAAATGGGATAGTTATAGTGAGGCTGAGGACTTAGAGGCTGATGAGTTGGCTGAAAAAATGGCGATGCTCGGCATCTAAAAAAGAGGTTATTTTAAGGAGTGTAGAAATGGAATTTGTACATAAGCCGGTACTGTTAAATGAGTGCATTTGTAATCTTAATATTAAACCAAATGGTATTTATTTGGACGGAACTTTAGGCGGTGCGGGTCATTCCTTAGAGATTGCGAAGTTGTTGAATAACGAAGGAACTTTAATTGGAATAGATAGAGATATGACCGCAATAAATGTTTCACGCAGTAGACTTTCTGATGTGAAACCTACTGTAAATTTAGTTAATGACAATTATAAGAATATAAAAGATGTACTAAGTAATTTAAATATTACAGGAGTAGATGGGATATTACTCGACTTGGGAGTTTCATCTTATCAACTTGATACTCCCGAGCGAGGATTTAGTTATCGTTATGATGCTCCGCTGGATATGCGAATGAATACTAATGATGAAATTACTGCTGAATATGTGGTAAATCGATATACCAAAGAAGATTTAATAAGAATTTTCAGAGATTACGGCGAAGAAAAATGGGCGGTTAGGATTGCGGATTTTATAGTTGAAAGACGTAAGAACGTTCCTATAAAGACTACGTTTGAACTTGTGG
Organism: uncultured Eubacteriales bacterium; assembly: GCA_964475435.1. Taxonomy (GTDB): domain Bacteria; phylum Bacillota; class Clostridia; order TANB77; family RGIG9151; genus RGIG9151. Next base: position 13,301 of record CAYYWT010000028.1, on the reverse strand, counting down.
ATGTTATAAAAGCGGCTGTTCCTGCCGGAGCTAGAGTTGAAGGCGGACATCCTGCTAAACGAATTTTTCAAGCTATAAGAATTGAGGTAAATGGAGAAATCGAAAGCCTTAAACAGGCGATTTTTGATGCGATAGATGTACTAAATCCTAAAGGAAGGATATGTATTATCAGTTTTCATTCTTTGGAAGATAGGATAGTTAAAGATGTTTTTAATGAGTCGGCTAAAGGGTGCATTTGCCCGCCTGATTTTCCAAAATGTGTTTGCAATAAGAAAAAAACTGTAAAGATTTTAAGTAAAAAGCCGATAACTTCTACGGATGATGAGCTAAATGAAAATTTAAGAGCTCATAGTGCTAAACTTAGAGTGGCTGAAAAAATTTAGATTGTTAAAGGGCATCCCCCTTTTAACATATATACATAAGAAAAAATTAATAATTTACAAAAGATAAGTGAAACAAAATACAAAAGTTAAAATTTAAAAAACTACAAAAGAAAAAGACCTATAAAATTTACGAAAGATGTTTTAATTTACTAAGGAGAAGGCGGGGGCAACATTTGTAGCCCCTGTTTTGTTACCAAAGTTCTTTATTGGAGGTGAGAGCTATGGCACCGCTTAGGCAAGAAGATTATATGTATGATGATTTTATTAATGAGCCGATAGCTCAACCTAAAAAAGAAGAAAAGCAAGAAAGAAAAGTAGTGCCTAAAAAAAATAACAAAGTAAGAAGGAAAGTGTTTTTGGGTGTTGTATCTTTTTCGGTAGCGTTTACGATAGTTTATCGTTATGCTATGCTAAATAATATGAGTATGGAAAATATTAAATTGAAAAAAGAGCTTGCGGAATTGAATAACGCTAATTCACAGTTACAATTACTTGCTGAACAAAGCGTGAATTTAAGCTATGTTGAAGAATATGCTAAAGAGAATTTAGGACTCCAAAAGCCCCAAAATTATCAAATTGAGTATATTAATGTAAACAAGCAAGATTTAATTGATAATAAAGTTACTAATGAGAATAAAAATTGGTTTGAAGAAATATTATTTAATATCATTGAATTTTTTAAATGAGTGTTTTATTTGGTAGTGTCGAAGCTTTTACTACGTAGAATATGTAATCAGGCTTTATACTTTTCAAATTTAAAATGCTCATTTTGTTTCTTTAATAAAGTACATTAGCACTGTTACTTTTTGAAATTAAAGTTATTATATAGACTAATTGTTTAGCAAAAGATAATATCATTAGTTTTCCCGCTCAAACACGTCCTCGGAGAAAATTTTGATTGAAACTAATTATGAAATTTTCTCCTGTGGAACTCGCTCTTTAAACTAATGATATTATCTTTCGTAAAACCACTGAGCAAGTCTAAACAGTAACAAATTAGAGGTAAGTAGAATAAAAGTGGAGGGTTTTGATAAAATTGAAAAAAGATGCTATGAAGCTTGGAATTAGAAAAAGAATGATGATATTGTTTGTGTTTGTTATAATTGCTTTGTGTTTACTTATTGTACGTCTTGCGTGGGTACAAATTGTGGATAGTTCACGTCTTTATGAGCTTGCTTATGACCAGCAAACGAGAGACAGAACGATAAATTCTTCGCGTGGGACTATATATTCGTCTGATGGAAAGGTACTTGCGATTAGTGCTTCGATGGAGACTATAAGTGTAACGCCTACTCAAGTAAAAAATCCTGAAGAATTATCTCAAAAATTAGCTGATTTATTAGGATTAAAGTATGAGGATGTTTACCAAAAAGTTACTTCAAAGACTGCGTTGGTAACTATTGCTAAAAATGTTACTAAAGATACTACTGATTTACTTAGAACTTGGATATCTGAGACGAAAACAGCGGGTGTAAAAATAGATGAGTCTACAAAGAGATATTATCCGAATAATAGTTTAGCAGCTCATGTTTTAGGCTTTGTAGGAACGGATAATCAAGGACTTTACGGAATAGAGAAAACATATGAAGATATTTTAACCGGAATTCCGGGAAGAATTATTTCTGAGACTGACGGAAAAGGAAATGATATTCCTCTTAGTTCTGAACAGTATTATGCTCCTCAAAACGGAAGAAATTTAGTGCTTAGTATAGATTCTTCTATTCAGTATTTTGCGGAAAAATATTTGGAGAAGGCTGTTATTGATAATGATTGTGAAAAGGGTGGAGTTGCGATAGTTATGAAACCGTCTACCGGAGATGTGCTTGCTATGGCGGTTAAGCCTGATTTTAATCCTAATGAAGCTTTTGGACCGTATAATGATGAACAGGCGATTTCGTGGGACACTACGCCTAGTGATGAGAAGAAAAAAATTAGAGAGAACATATGGAGAAATAAAGCGATTTCAGATACTTATGAGCCGGGGTCTACGTTTAAGGTTATAACTGCGAGTGCTGCTATTGATTCCGGATTTGCTACGTGTGATGATCATTTTAATTGTTCCGGTTCTATTACTATCGGTGGAGCTAAGATGAAGTGTTGGAGATATTATCGCCCACACGGAACTCAAACTTTTACCGAAGCTTTGGGAAATTCGTGTAACCCGGTTTTTATACAACTTGGAATAAAAATGGGAAAAGAGATTTTTTATAAATATGTAGATGCGTTTGGATTTATGGAGAAAACCGGTATAGATTTACCGGGAGAGGCGAGTGGAGTTTTCCATTCTATCCAAAAGGTTGGAGATACAGAATTGGCTACTGCGGCTTTTGGTCAAAGGTTTAACATTACTCCTATTGAGTTGATTACAGCTGTTTCTGCTATTGCTAATGAAGGAAAACTTATGGAACCTAGGCTTGTTAAGGAAATTAGAGATGATGATGGAAATATATTGTCTACAAATGATCCGAAGGTAGTACGTCAAGTAATATCTAAACAAACTGCTGAAACTGTTTGCGAAATGATGGAAAAAGTAGTATCTGAGGGCACAGGAGGAAATGCGTATATAAAGGGATATGATGTTGGAGGAAAAACAGGAACTGCTGAACAGGGAGTTGGAGAGGCTACTTGGTATGTTGCATCGTTTGTCGGAATCGCACCGGCAAGTAATCCTGAGGTTGCCGTATTGGTAGCGCTATTTGATCCTAAGGGAGCCAGTCATGGTGGAGGAGCTATTGCTGCGCCTGTTGTAAAAGAGATTATTGAAGATACGATGGGATATTTAAAAATTCAACCGAATTTAGATGAAGAATCTTTAGGAGTAATTGTTCCGGAAGTAAGGGGAATTACAGTGAATGAGGCGAAAACGAAGTTAAAAGAAGCGGGATTAAAATATAGTATAAATGGTAAATCGGATGATAATGCTATTATAAAAGATCAAATTCCTAAGCCTAATATAGAGGTAATTGAAAATTCTTCTATAATTTTATATACTGAAGAAGATGCTGAAAAATCTATGGTTATTGTACCGGATGTTTTTGGGAAAAGTGTTTCTGATGCGACTAATCTTCTAAAAAATGTTTCGCTAAATATTTCGATAGAAGGTTTGGGGACTGCGAGCGAGCAGACTCCGAAAGCGGGAGAAAAGGTTGAAAGAGGAAGTATAGTTAATGTACAGTTTAAAATAACTGAAGTGGATTAATTTTTTGGATTTGGGGAGAGTGGTTAAAATGAAGCTTAGAGATATACTAAAAGGAGTAGAAATTGTTGAATTAAATGTTAGTTTAGATGAAGAAATAATTGATATAACCGGAGATTCGAGAAATGTAGAAGAAGGATGTGCGTTTTTGTGCTTGGAAGGTACTAAATTTGACGGACATCAATATGCTAAAGATGCCTTGAATAAGGGAGCGAAGGTTTTAATTACTCAAAAGAAGACTGATATTGAAAATGATGCTAAATTTGTTAGGATAGAGCCGGGAAGAAAATCTATTGCTAAGGTTTCTTGTAATTTTTTTGAAAATCCGTCTAATAAATTTAAACTTATAGGAATTACAGGAACTAAGGGAAAAACTACGACTACTTATATGATAAAGTCTATTTTAGAGAAAAAAGGACTTAAAGTTGGTTTAATTGGTACGATAGAGTCGAGAATTGGGGATAAAAAGTTAAAAACGTCTAATAATACTACGCCGGATGCGATTGAACTTCAAAGATTATTTAAACAAATGGCTGATGAAAACGTAGATGCGGTTGTTATGGAAGTGTCTTCTCATGCGCTTGATTTGGATAGAGTATATGGAAGTAATTTTGAATATGCTTGTTTTACGAATTTAAGTCAAGATCATTTGGATTATCACAAGAATTTTGAAAACTATTATTTGGCTAAGAAAATTTTATTTGGAATGTGTAAAAAGAGTTTTGTTAATGTTGATGATGAGTATGGAAAAAGATTGTTTAACGAAATAGTTGGAGAGAAAAAATCTTTTGCGGTAGATAATCACGCTGATATTGAGATTGAAAATATAGAAATTACATCAGGATATGTAAGTTTTACAGAAAAATCCAATGAGGAGAAAGTAAAATATACTGTTAGAATTCCCGGTAAATTTTCTGTGTATAATTCGCTTACTGCTATATCTGTTGCTAAAGAATTCGGGTGTGATGCTAAAGAAATTCAAGCGGGATTTGATGAATTAAAGGTACCGGGAAGAAGTGAAATTGTAGATATCGGAACAGATTATACGGTTATGGTGGATTATGCACATTCGCCGGATAGTTTAAAAAATATTTTGCTTGCTACTCGCGAATATGTAAAGGGAAGAATAATTTGTGTATTTGGTTGCGGTGGCGACAGGGATAAAACTAAGCGCCCTATTATGGGAGAAATTTCCGGAAAATTAGCGGATATTACTATTGTTACGTCTGATAATCCGCGAAGTGAAGACCCTGAGACGATTGTAGACGAAGTGGAAGCCGGTGTAAAGAAGGTTACTGATAATTATTTTAGAGAGTCTGATAGAGCTAAAGCTATATATAAAGCTTTAGAACTGGCGAAAAAAGATGATGTAATTATTATTGCCGGAAAGGGCCATGAACCGTACCAGATTTTAAATACCGGTACAATACATTTTGATGATAGGGAGCAAGTTGTTGAACAGTTTAAAAAACTAACGGAAAAGGGAGTTGAATAGTTGTGAAATTACAAGTAGGACTTTTGGTAATATCTTTTGCAGTCGCGCTTATAGCCGGTATTTTGATAATGCCTATTTTAAAAAAGCTTGGAGTAAGTCAACATATTAGAGATGATGGACCGGAAACTCATTTAAAGAAGGAAGGAACTCCAAGTATGGGGGGATTGATTTTTTTATCGACTATGTGTTTTATGGGAATTATGGCTATGATAAAGTATCCGACAAGTAGGCAAACTTTATTGGTGTTAGTAGGTTCTACATTGATTTTCGGTTTTATAGGGTTTATTGATGATTATTTGAAAATAAAGAATAAGCGTTCTCTCGGATTATACGCATGGCAAAAGATTTTGCTTTTATTAATAGCTTCGGGTGTTGTTACATATTGTGTGTTGGAAGTTCTTAATTTAGGTACGACTACATATATACCTTTTATAAGACAGTTTTATGATTTAGGATATTATTTCTTTGTGCCGTTTGCTATTTTAGTCCTTTTGTCTACTACGAATGTTGTAAATATAACTGATGGATTAGACGGGCTTGCGACCGGAATAGTTGTTGTAATTATGACGTTTTTTACGATACTTGCGATTTCGCTCGGAAATAATCCTGTTATGATTTTTTCTGCGATTATGACCGGAGCATGTTTAGGATTTTTAGTTTATAATATAAATCCTGCTAAGGTTTTTATGGGGGATACCGGCTCGCTTGCATTAGGAGGAGCAATCGGAACTGTTTCTCTTATTTTACAAATGCCGATATTACTTATTTTTGTGGCGGGTGTATGTGTTATAGAGGCTTTATCTGATATTATTCAAGTTGGATATTTTAAGTTGTCCGGTGGAAAAAGGATTTTCAAAATGGCGCCTCTTCATCATCATTTAGAGCTTTGCGGTTGGAGTGAAAAGAAAATAGTTTGGCATTTTTGGGTATGTACGATTATTTTTTGCTTGATTACGTTTGTATTGTTATAAAATATTAATAGGGGAGTGTTATAATGAAGTCTAAGTTAAAACCTTTTGATTATACATTATTTACTGTGGTTATAATTTTATATGGATTGGGTTTACTTATGGTGCTTAGTGCTAGTTCACATCTTGGTGTGCTTGAATATGACAATAATCCCTATTACTTTTTTGTAAGACAGCTTTTATTTGGTATTTTGGGAATTGTTGTAATGCTTGTTTTATCTAGAATAAATTACAAAGTTTATAAGAATTTTTCCGGTTTGATATTTTTAGCTGCGGTAGGATTACTTTGCTTGGTTTTAGTGCCGGGAATAGGTTCGGGAGAAATTAGAGGAGCTAAAAGATGGATATATGTAGGATTTAACCTTCAACCGTCTGAGGTAGCTAAGCTTGCTATTATTATATTTTTAAGTGCCAGAATTTCTATGAATCCTCAAGGTATAAAGAAGTTTTGGAGTGGATTAGTCCCTTATTTTATAATAATAGGGATTGTTGCCGGACTTTTATATCTAGAACCGCATTATAGTGCTATTGGAATTATCGGAATAATTTCAGTTATAATTTTGTTTGCCGGTGGAGCTAAGATTTCACATTTCGTTTATTTAGCTCTTGCGATTTTGCCGGTTGGTATCGCCGGAATATTTATTGCTGATTATCGTTTGGAGCGTATTGTAAGTTTTTTAGATCCTTGGTCGGATCCTCAAAATGGTGGTTGGCAAGTTATTCAATCGTTATATGCGTTAGGAAGCGGTGGACTTTTTGGTTTAGGTCTTGGCCAAAGTCGTCAAAAGTATACTTATTTGCCGGATGCTCATAATGATTTTATTTTGGCTATTTTAGGGGAAGAACTCGGATTTATAGGAATGGTATTTGTTATAATATTGTTTGGAATTTTAATTTGGAGGGGTGTTGTTATTGCGACTAAGGCTCCGGATATGTTTTCAGGACTTGTTGCTATTGGTATAACGATGCTTATAGCTATACAAATAATTTTAAATATTGCAATTATAACAAGTTGTTTCCCGGTTACCGGTATGCCAGTACCGTTTATGAGTTACGGAGGAACATCGCTTTTAATTTTTATGTCTTGTATAGGAATATTATTAAATATTTCAAGATATATAAAGCATGAGTAATTTTTTTGAGAAAATAACGGCTTAACCGTTATATGAGAGGGTGAAAATAATATATGTCAAAACTTGTAGTAATAGATGGAAACAGTATTATGAATAGAGCGTTTTACGGATTATCCGGTAAAAATATGCTTATGACTAAAGATGGGATTCATACTAATGCTGTTTACGGATTTTTAACAATTCTCTTTAAAATTTTAGCAGAAGATAAGCCTGATTATTTAGTTGTTGCTTTTGATTTAAGAGTGCCTACATTTCGTCATAAGATGTATGAGGGATATAAAGCTCAAAGAAAAGGAATGCCTGATGAACTTGCGGAACAAATGCCTATAATAAAAGAAGTTTTAGATGCTATGAATATTTCCAGAATTGAAATGGAAGGGTTTGAAGCTGATGATATCTTAGGTACGCTTTCTAAGAAGGCGAAAGCGAAAAATATTGACACGATTTTATTTACAGGAGATAGAGACTCGTTTCAGTTAATAGAAGACGGAATTGTGGTAAAAATGCCTGTAACAAAGGGTGGAAAAACTGAAACGGAATTATATGATTCTTCAAAAATATATGAAAAATACGGATTAAATCCGATTGATCTTATAGAGGTAAAAGGACTTATGGGGGATGCTTCGGATAATATACCAGGAGTTCCCGGAATTGGCGAGAAAACAGCTCTTTCGTATATTAAGGAATTTAAAACAATAGATAATCTTTATGAAAATTTAGATAGTAATGTTGTAAAACCTAAGTCTAGGATTTCATTAAAAGAGAATAAGGAGTTAGCATATTTAAGCAGAACTCTTGCGATTATTAATACCGATATTCCGCTTGAATTTTCAGAAGATTACAAGCTTTTAGATTATGATAATGATAAATTATATGAACTCTTTAATAAACTAGAGTTTATTTCTCTTATAAAAAAATTAAATCTTACTCCCGGAGAGGGAGTGGTTCAAGAATATTTTGAACCGGTTATCGGAGAAAAGGTGTTTGATGCGACTAAAATTAGTGGACTTTCTGAATTTGCTTTTTTTGTTTTTGAAAGGACTAAAGTTCAGATAGGAATTTTTTCGGATAAAGGGGTATATTGTGTTGACGTAGATAATGACGAGATTATAAAGGCGATTTTTGAAAGCGATGCAAAGAAATATGGTATTAATACAAAGCCTTTGTATGTTAATTTACTTAGCAAAGGAATAAAAATTAAAAATCTTGTTTTTGATTTAGCGATAGCTCAATATGTTGTAAATCCTAATCAAGTTATAGATGATATTGAAAAATTTACAATTGAAAAGACAGGTTTTGAGTTAAATTCAATAAAAGATAAAACGAGTACTCAAATAAGTTTTTTTGAGACTCAAAAAGATGTGGATAATAATGAATATGTTTGTTCGGCGGCAAAGGTAATTTGGCAATTTAAAGATTTTTATTTAGAAAATATAAAGAAGAATAATCAAGAAATATTATTTAACGAAATAGAAATGCCGTTAATAGAAGTATTGGCCGGTATGCAAGTTGCCGGAATGAAGGTTGAGAGAAATTTATTACAAGATTACGGTAAGGAACTTCAAGAAAAAATAGATATGCTTGAAAAAGAGATTTTTAAACTGGCAGGAGAGGAATTTAACTTGAAATCTCCTAAACAATTAGGGGATATACTTTTTGAAAAGTTGGGACTCCCGGCTAGTAAAAAAACGCATAGAGGATATGCTACTGATGCGGATACGTTAGAAAATCTTCGAGATAAGCATCCTATAATAGATAAAATACTTGAGCATAAGCAATATATAAAACTGAAATCTACTTATATAGATGGCTTAGAAGGGGTAATAAATCCGGTTACCGGAAGGATACATTCTAATTTTAATCAAACTAGTACTGCGACGGGAAGACTTAGTAGTACTGAGCCTAATCTTCAAAATATTCCTGTTAGAATGGAAGCAGGTAAAAAGATAAGGAAAATGTTTATACCTAATGATGGATATGTATATATTGATGCGGATTATTCTCAAATTGAGTTGAGGGTTTTAGCTGATATGTCGAATGACGGAGTTATGATAAATTCATTTAATAGCGATGAGGATATTCATACGACTACTGCATCTCAAATTTTTCATATTTCTAAAGAAGAGGTTACGCCTAAATTAAGATCGAAAGCTAAGGCTGTAAATTTCGGAATTGTGTATGGTCAAAGTGAATTTTCTTTGGGACAAGACTTAGGAATAACGCGAAAAGAAGCTAAAGAATATATTGATATGTATTTTGAACATTTTTCAGGAATTAAAGAATATATGAGTAACAGTATAAATTTTGCTAAAGAAAAGGGATATGTTGAAACGATTTTTCATAGGAGAAGATATGTTCCGGAGGTAAAATCAAGTAATTTTAATTTAAGGTCTTTCGGAGAAAGAATTGCGATGAATATGCCAATTCAAGGAAGTGCTGCTGATATAATTAAGATTGCTATGATAGATGTATATAAAAAGCTTGAAGGTAAAAAGTCGAAACTTATTTTACAGGTTCACGATGAACTTTTGGTTGAAACGGCTGAAGATGAAATTGAAGAAGTGAGTAAAATCGTAAAAGACTCTATGGAGAATGCGACAAAGCTTAAAGTAAAGCTTAAGGTTGATTTAAATACAGGGAATAGTTGGTTAGATGCGAAATAATGAAAGGAAGAAAACATCTTGGCAAAGAAGAAAAATAATTTTTGGACGGGAATAAAAAATTTAATTTTAATAATTGCGTGTTTTTGGGTATTAAGTATGTTTTATAAAGGTTTTCTTAATGTTGAAGATGTTTATAAATTAAGATATCCGACTGAGTATGAAGAATTTGTATTAAAGTACAGTAATATGTATGATGTTGATGAATATTTGGTTTATTCTATTATTCGTTCGGAAAGTAATTATACACAAGATGCTGTTTCTAAAAAAGGAGCTATCGGACTTATGCAAATTATGCCGGATACCGGAATGTGGGTAGCTGAGAAATTGAAAATTGAAAATTTTACTTCTGAGGACTTGTTTGATACCGAAAAAAATATTATGATTGGTGTGTGGTATTTTAAGTATTTATTGGATAAATTTAATGGAGAGGTCAGTTTAGCGGTAACAGCGTATAATGCCGGCCCGACTAATGTTAATAAATGGCTTAGCCAAAAGGAATATAGCGATAACGGTCAACAACTTAATGTTATTCCGTTTGAAGAAACAAGAAAATATGAACAAAAAGTAATGAACACATATGCTATGTATAAAAGGATATATCAAGGAGTTTAGTAGGAGTGAGAAAAATGGATAGACGAGATAAAAACAGTTATTATTTAGATATTGCGGAAACGGTTATAGAAAGAGGAACTTGTATACGAAGAAATTTTGGAGCTATTATTGTAAAAAATGATGAGATAATATCTACAGGATATGTAGGAGCTCCGAGAGGGAGAAAGAATTGTTGTGATTTAGGGAAATGTGTAAGAGAAGAATTAAATGTTCCTAGAGGAACAAGGTATGAACTTTGTCGTTCGGTACATGCTGAAGCTAATGCGATTATTTCAGCGTCTCGTAAAGATATGATTGGAGCGACGTTATATTTAGCTTGCAGAGATTATAAAACCGGAGAATTAGTAGCCGGAACGAGTTGTTGTTCTATGTGTAAAAGAATGGTTATAAATGCCGGAATTGAGAAGGTTGTTATTAGAGATGATAAGGATAATTATAGAATTATAGATGTTAATTCGTGGATTTTGGATGATGAGTCGTTATCGGGAAAAGAAGGATACTAAAGAAAAAGTATTAGAAGGGAAGGATTGTTAAATGCAAAATGAAGTTATTTCAAATGCAAGAAAAGTATTGAGCGATTTGCTTGATGATAGGAGTTTTGTAGAGATTTTAGAAAACTATGATAGAGGAGTTATCGGGGGATACGGTACTATAAACTTACGTCCTGTTTGTGTTTTTGTTCAGGATAGTTCGGTAGATAATGGAGCTATTACCGAAAAAAATTGTGAGAAGATTTCTAGAGTTATTGATATGGCGATTAAAAACGGTGTTCCGTTAATTGGAGTATATGACTCGATTGGAGTAAAAATTGATGAAACGTCTAAGGTATTTTTGAGTATAAAGAAGATGCTAAATAAGATGGCGGAGGCGTCCGGTATTGTTCCTCAGCTGGCTGTTTGTTTAGGAAATGCGGTGGGGGTTAATTCGTTTGCAATTAATTTTAGTGATTTTGTGTTTATGATAGATAGTAAAAGCAAGATGTTTTTAAATGGACCTCAAAATATGATTATAAGTGAAGGAAAAGAGATTTCGGCGGAAGAACTTGGAGGAGCTAAGACTCATTTTGAGAATTCCGGAATGTGTCACGTTTTGGCTCAAGACGATAGTGAATGTATGGAGAAGGTAAAAGAGTTAATTAGTTATTTACCGGATAATAATTTGGCGGATGTTTGTATTTTTGAAAGTGACGACCTAAATAGAGAATGTGAGGAATTAAATTCGGAGATAGAGAGTAATAAAGAAATTATTTTTTCTGTATGTGACGATAACAAATTTTTTGAATTGCAGTCCGGATTTGGTAAGAGTATAGCGGTTGGCTTTGCAAGGTTTGGCGGAAGAAGTTGCGGAGTTATAGCTAATGTGGATAAAATGCCGGATACTTGCTCGGTGGATAAAGCGACGAGATTTATTAGATTTTGTGATGCTTTTAATATACCGATTGTGACGTTTAGCGATGTTGAAGGAGCTAAGGTTAGTATAGTTGAAGAAAAGAGCGGAATTTCTAAAAAGATAGCAGGAATGATTTTTGCTTACTCTGATGCTGTTGTTCCTAAAATAAATATTATTACGGGAAGTATGTTTGGAGGAGTTTCGCTGGCTATGGGAATTGGAGCGGATATTACTTTGGCTTGGGATAGTGCTAAAATATCTGTTGCATCGCCAAAAGTTGCGGTTAATGTGATGTATAATGATGAAATCGCTAATTCGGAAAATCCGGTAGAGTATAGAGAAGAAAAGTTACAAGATTATTTAGAAAATGAGGCTATACCGAATAATGCTGAAAATACCGGATTTATAGACGGAGTTATTAGTCCGAGTGAAACGAGAAAGAGAATTATAAATGCGCTTGAATTATATGTAAGTAAGAGGGATATAAAAATAAATAAGAGGCACGGAAATATGCCTTTTTAGGAGGAAATTAAGTGTATAATATAAATATTTTGAATAATGTGAGTGATGATAAATTAAGAGTTGCGATTATTACTGCGGTTAATGAAATGATGACCGGGGAGAGTAATTTAAATGTAACCAGAATGAAACGCGGAAAACTTGAGTCACCGATTTGGAATGCAGTTTTAAGGCAAGATACCTTTGAAAAATAATACTAATGAGGAAGGGTGGAAAAAATGGAGAAATTTCTTAAAGTTACGGTAAATGGTACTGTGTATGATGTTAAGGTAGAAGATGTTAAGCCGGGAGAAGTAAAAATGGCGGAAACATCTAGTGTGCCTGTTCAAGAGGTTAAAGAAGAAAAAATGGTAGAAAATAAGGTTGCGCCGTCTAGTGGAAACATTAAGGTTGTTGCGCCTATGCCGGGTAACATTTGGAAGATAAAAACTTCGATTGGTGCGAAAGTAGAAAAACACGAGGTTTTATTAATCTTAGAGGCGATGAAAATGGAAAATGAGATTGTTGCGCCGGATGCCGGTACGGTTACAAATATTTTGGTTAAAGAAGGAGATGCCGTTGAACCGGGTAAAGTTATGGTAGAAATGGCGTAAAAAATCATAAAGCGTTGGACTTTATCTTGTTTTACAAAAATATTTTTTGGCTCGCTTGGTAAAGTACAATGCTTTATACCAATGAAAAAATAATTAGAGGAGTTAAAAAAGTCTTTGTGAGCTATTGATTTTTTTTGTTTATAATGATAGAATTTAGAAGATGTAGATGCCAATATGGCTCAGTCGGTAGAGCAACTGATTCGTAATCAGTAGGTCGGCGGTTCGATTCCGCCTATTGGCTCCATTTGAAAACAACTTACGAACCAATATGGTATCGTGAGTTTTTATTTTATACAAAACTTAAATGTTCTCTTTCCAGAAAGGAGGACATTTTTTATGCTTGAATTTAA
>CAYYWT010000027.1:0-14796 GCA_964475435.1 uncultured Eubacteriales bacterium | reverse complement strand
GGAGAACCGTAACTAAAACTACGTAAAATCGCTCCATTTAATTATGTTTCTTACCTCGACGGAAAACGAGAGGTATCATATGGAACGGAGCTAACGCTCACGTCCTGGGCAGCTTTAAAATATGATTTACATAGAGGGACAAAAAAGCAATTTTTGTTTCGTTTAGTAAAGCACAATGCTTTATACAAAACATCTCTAAAAAATGGCTATTAAAATTAAATATAGCAGTAAAAACCTAAAAGGAGGGATAAAAACGTGAAAAAAATAATTTTAACATTAATAACAATATTAATGTTAGCAACTCAAAGTAAAGCAGTAACATTAAAAATAACTCAAAATGAAGGCACAGTAACGATGACTAGACCGTCAGGAAGTGAAGTAAGACTAAAAGACTCAACAAATCAAATAAGATGGTGGAAAGTAAAAAGCGGAGGAATAGAAATAATAGATAACAAATTTATAATGCCCGAAAACGACGTAGAAATAGAACCGCAGTACACAGGCTACTTAATAACAGTAAAACAAACAGAAAACGGAACAATAAGCCCCGGAACAGTAGGAGTAGAAGACAACAGTAGTCAAACCTTCACAATAACTCCAGACCCAGGATATGAAATAAGTGAAGTAATAATAGACGGAACAACCAATTTAGGAAAAATAAGCGAATACGAATTCAGCGAAATAAACTCAAACCACGTAATAACAGCAAACTATATAGAACGAGAAAAAAAGAAACTAACAATAGAACAACAAAACGGAACAATAATCCAAGAAGAAATTGCTATGGGAAAAATAATAACACTAACCGCTGAAGACAACGAAATCTTTACAAAATGGGAATCAGACGACATAGAAATAAACAACCCAACCAATAGAACAATACAAATCACAATGCCGGAAAAAGACGCAAGAATAGTAGCAAAAGGCGGAAAAACCATCAACAAATTAACCATATCAGAAGACGGAATAAACAAAATAGAAGAAAACAAAACAATAGGAGAAGAAATAACAATAACAGCAGACACAAGCGGAGACTACTTCCTATACTGGAGAATAAGCGGAATAGAAATAGAAAACAAAACAGACCCAACCATAAGCTTTACAATGCCACCAAACGACGTAACCGCAATACCAGTATACAAAGACAGAAGACTAGTAGAACTAACAGTAGGAATATTCGACGGAGAAACAAATCCACATTTTACAAGAAGTGAACTCTATGGAAAAGAAATAACCTTAACAGCTCCAGAACAAGAAGGCGCAACATTTGTAAAGTGGGAAGTAAAAGGAATAGAAATAAGCGATACCACTCAAAAAACAATAACATTCAGAATGCCAACAACAAAAGTCAGAGCAACAGCAATATATGAAAAAACAAGCGAGGAGGAATAAAAATGAAAAAAATAATATCAATAATGTTAGGAATAGCACTAATGTTAAACACAACATTAGCCCATACAATAACAATAACCAAAGACAACTTTTCCGTAATAAGTAACGGAGTAACAGCCGGCACATTAATAAAACTATTATCAGACAAAACAGCCGGAGCAACATACACAGTCACAAGCGGAAACGTAACCATAACCCCAGAAGAAAGAACCCCAACAATGGGAACATTCAACATGCCAGTAGGAGACGTAACAATAACAGTAAACAACGAAACACACGTAAACAAACCATTACTCGGCTTAGGAATGACCCCTGTAAATTATGATAAATCAACACAAACATGGGTAGACACAACAGAATCAATGTGGGAATGGGACTATAACTCAGTAGCAAACGCAAAATCAGACGGAACAGTAGTTGGAAACGGAGCCGGAAAATGGGCAAACGCAAGAACAGAAGACGGAAGTATGTGGGTATGGATACCAAGATATACATATAAAATAACATACGAAAGTGAAGACTCAAGAGGTGGAAACTCATGGAACGCAGACGACGACTTACAAGGAAACAACAAAATAGAAATAAAATTTAGCAACGGAACAATAGACGACAACACAGACGACTACTTATCTCATCCAGCATTTACATTCGGAGATGACGAAATTGACAACAAAGAACTAGAAGGATTCTGGATCGCAAAATACGAAATGAGTATGGAAACAAACGGAACAAATACAGGTGGAAAAAACATATTACTAAAAAATAACGACGGAACAAATCACGAAGAAAACACAGAAAACGCAATAATGGTAAGTAAACCTGGAGTAAGCTCATGGAGAAACATAAGCATAAGTAAAGCATTTTTAAACTCATATAATTACAATAGAACACTAGATTCTCACTTAATAAGAAATAGCGAATGGGGAGCAGTAGCCTACTTAACCAACGCAATAGGAAGAATACCATATATAAATAACAGTTATATAACAGGAAGTTCAGGCGGAACTCAAAACGGAGGAAGCGGATATAAATACGGAGAAGAAGAAGGAAGATACGTAAAAGGAAGTACAACCCACAACATATACGGAGTATTTGATTTAAGCGGAGGTGCATGGGAATTTACATCTGCGTACTATAAGGGTGGAGATGTAAACAAATTAGAAAATGATTTAACAGATGACGAAGAAAACGAAAAGAAAAAATATACTTATGGTGGAGCGTTATATGAAGCATATAAAAGTGATGAAATGAGAAAATATGTAGAATTATATACAAACACATATGACAGTACAAAAACAGGCGACGCAGTATATGAAACGAGCAAACAAAGCGGAGGAAGCAACTCGTGGGACGGAGACTGCTCGCTCACGCCGTCCGCTAGTTTCCCTGTCTTCAGACGTGGTGGTTACTTCGGCAATGGGTCTAGCGCCGGGGTCTTCTATTTCTCCGACGCTAACGGTTCTTCTGGCGACAACGTCGGTTTCCGTGCGTGCCTTTCGATAAAATAGTAAAACTGAACCCTGAAGGGGCGAGGGCGATAGGTAAACATAAATAAAACTTAGTACGTAAGCTATAATATATTATGTGAAATTGTTATTGGGAGATGATATCATCTTCCAATAATGCTTTTAAATAAAGAAACGAGGCATAGCCTCGCTTGAAACAAAAGGGAGCTGAGGCAAAAAATGACAAAAGATATTACCATTAAATTCCAGGGGAGTAATTTTTACCAGAGTTATGAAACGCAGGTATTACCTCGCATATTGGGTTTTAAAAAACAAATTTTGTAAGCAAAATTAATTTTGACGTAAAAAAATAGGCGAGGGGGAACCAGAGATGAGAAATGATATAATAGAAAATTATCAAGAAGCGATAGTAAAGATTTATATTTCTGCATTACATACATTTAGACGACCTGTTGGAAGAGAAATATTTATATCTATGTTAAAAGGAAGAAAAGACAGTAAAATAGTAAAAGGAAAATATTATGAAAATGAGTATTATGGAATTTTTTCGAGTTTTAAGGGAAATGAGGTTTCTAATGTTTTAGATTACCTTATTGAAGAGAATATAATCGGAACTGAAATAAAGGGAAATATTACTTTTGTATATCCTAATAAAAATATAAATGATTTATATAGATATTATTATGATTTTGTTGGATATATAGCTGATAATTCAATAAATATAATAGAGGAAAAAGATGAAAATCTATTTTGTCGATTAAAAGATATACGATATGGGTTAGCATTAAAAGAAAATTTGTCTCCACATAATATATGTTCAGACAAAATACTTAGAGAAATGTGCATAAGAAAACCTAAAAATGAAGACGAAATGGACGCTATATATGGAATAGGTGAGAAGTTTTTATCAAATTATGCTAAAGAATTTCTAGAAGTACTAAATAATGAAAATATATTTAATTAAAAATATATTTAGGTGTATGGTTATACTACTCGAACACGCCGAACACTAGTAACCCTTTCTTCAAACGAGGTGGTAACTACAACAATGGGTCTAACGCCGGGGTCTTCTATTTCAACAACGCTAACGGCAATTCTAACGACAACAACGGTTTCCGTGCGTGCCTTTCGATACGGTATATTTTTCGAGGTAAATTTTGTTTAAGGACAAGGTTTGAGTGTACTTACCGTATGAATCATATTCCTGTCAGTAAGATTTGGCAAAATAGTTTTAAAAAAATATCCCGCTAGTAGTGAAAACGAAAGAGGGATATTTTTATTTAGAGGAGGTAGTCTTTTTGAAAGAAGAATTAATAATTTATCAAAAATATAGTGATTTAATAAATTATGCGTATGTTTTACTTATTAAATATCCTAAATCAGAAAAATCAGCTTTAGTTTCTGAAATACGTAAGAATATGTTTTGTACATTACAAAATATTTTACTTATAAGCCATAATTTTGAGGATAATTATAAATTAAAACTTTTGAATGAACTTGATGCACTAGTCGGAATGCATAAGTTTTATATTAGACTTTCATATAATCAGCGATACATAAATAGTAGTAATTATATGGAGTGGTCTAGGCGAATAAACGAAATAGGGAAAATGATAGGAGGATGGTATAAGTATTATGCCAAAACGAAAAAATGATGTGTGGAAAAGATGCATAACATTTTCTAAGTTACTTTCAGCTCATAACCGAGCTAAAAAAGGTAAGCGTTTTCGAGAAGAAGTTATAAGATTTGAAATGAACTTGGAAGAAAATTTAATGACTATTGGTAAAGAATTACTTTCAGGGACCTATAAATTTGGGGAGTTTAGGGAATTTACCATATATGAGCCTAAGGAGAGAAAAATAAAAGTTTTACCATATCGTGATAGAATAGTTCATCAATTATATGTTGAGGAATGTTTAAAACCTATATTTGTTAAGGATTTTATAATTGATTCTTATGCTTGTATTAAAGGGCGTGGTGTCCAACAGGCTGTAAATAAACTAAAAAAATATATGAGAAGAATGAAAGATAAAAATGGCAGTTATTATATATTAAAGTGTGATATTAAAAAATTTTTTTATAATGTTGATCATGATTTATTATATAAAGTTTTAAAAAGGAGAATAAAAGATAAAGAATTTTTGAGTTTTTCTAAAAAAATAATTTATTGCAATAAAGAAAAAATTGGAATACCAATAGGAAATTATACTTCACAATATTTCGCTAACATTTATTTGAACGTTTTGGATAAATATGTAAAAGAGCAACTAAAAATAGAATGTTACGTAAGATATATGGATGACTTTGTTATACTTTTAAAAAGTAAACAAGAGTGTAGAGAGGTAAAAGATAAATTGAAAAATTTTTTGAAAGAAATGAAACTTGAACTTAATCCGAAGACAAATTATTTTAAAAGCGAGCAAGGTGTTAATTTTTGCGGATATAAATTATATGAAGATAAAACTTTATTAAAGGGAAAAAATAAAACAAGGTTAAAAAGATGGTTTAAGAAAATGCAAAAAATGTACGCGAATGACACGATTACTATTGAAGAAATAAATAGAAAAATTCCGTCAATACGTGGGCATCTTTTACATTGTAATTCTTTTAGAATGTATGAGAAAATGATAGATAAGTTTATTTTAGTGAAGTCAAATTAAAATTTAATATTTTTTGAAGCCTAGTTACTGTTCAGACCTAATCACTTATCTTTTTAAAACAAGTAGAATGAATAGTAACGAAGTCTATTTATTTTTTCGACATTTTTCGACTGTGATGTGCGAAATAAATATAGTTTGAATGTTAGATAAAGTCTTGATTTTTATTGGATATTTTTGTATCATATATAAGTGATACTAAAGATACGGGGGAAAGATTATGGGCAGAAGTTATTTTAATGACGGGATTACGGGAAATGGTCGTTTGCTTATTTCTTTTACAGATAAAGGTGAGGCTAATAGAATTTTTTGGCCTGAACAAGATTATGTTCAACAGATAAATAATATTTTTACAGGAATTAAGTTTGATGATTCGGATACGAGATTTTTAAATGACAATCTTTGGTATGTTGAACAACGTTATGAACCTAACAGTAATATCCTTGTTACTATGTTTGAAAATTCGGATTTCGGACTTAGGATTTTTCAAAGAGATTTTGCGTTAAATAATAAAGATGTTTGGGTTAGGAATTATACTATAAAGAATATATGTGATAGAGAACTTAATATAAAGATGTTTTTACATACTGATTTTGTTACTGAAAATCATAATGTAAGAAGCGGAATGATGGATTTTGAAAATAATTTTGCTTATATATATAATAAAGAACATGTGGTTACAATTGGGGTGGATAAAGAAATTAACGGATTCCAGTTTGGAGATAGTTTAGAAGCGGCGAGAAAGGACTCGTTATTTGGTAAAGACGAAATTTCTATGACTTCTAATATGGCGTTAAAATGGGATATTGGAAGGCTAAATCCGAATGACGAGAGAGAATTTAATTTATTCTTTTGCTTTTCTTATGATATGGAGACTGGAAGAAAGATTTTTAATGATATTAAGAACGAGAGCGTAAGGACTTTAATTGATAATGAGAAAAAGTATTGGGAATGTGGATTAAAGAAGTATGATAGATTACTTACGGGAAATGAAAAAATAGACGATGTTTATTTGAAGGCTATTTTGACTTTTAAGTTACTTACTAATCCGGATACAGGAGCTATTTTAGCCGGGGTTGAGGTTGATGAAAATTATACGAGATGCGGAAGATACGGATATTGTTGGCCGAGGGACGGATTTTTTATTACAAAGGCTTTTGATATTTGCGGAATGAATGAAGAGGCTGAGAAATTTTATACTGTATGGGCGAAACGGGCTCAATTACCAAACGGTGCTTGGCAACAAAGATATTTTCTAGACGGGAAGTTGGCTCCGGCTTGGGGAGTACAGTTAGATGAGATTGCGGCAATTATTTACGGAGTTTGGGAACATTATAAATATACTAAAAATATTAAGTTTTTAGAGGAAATGTGGGAATGTATAAAAAATGCGGCTGATTATCTGAGTAAAAATATTGATAATGAGTCTGGACTTCCTAGAGCGTCGTATGATTTATGGGAAGAAAGAATTGGAGAACATACATATACTTCTGGTGCGGTTGCGTCGGCGTTAAAAATTGCCGGAGATATTGCGGATGAGTTAAGTGTGGATTTGCCTTTGGCTAAAATTTGGAGAAATACGGCTGATGACATTATAAAGAATATAGAAGAAAAGCTTTGGAGTGAAGATGAAAAAAGGTTTATAAGAGGAATTAAAACTCGACTTAATTGGTGGAATTGTGAAACTGTTGAAATTGAGACTAATAAGATGGGATATAAACTACCGGTTGCGGCTGTGGATTTAAGTGTGGATATAAGTTTGATTGGACTTGCTGTTCCGTTTGGAATTTTTGATCCGAAGGATGAAAGAATTAAAAAGACAGTAAGAGCGATAGAGGATAGGCTGGATGGTTTCCCGTCCGGTGGGTTTGGACGATATGAATATGATCCGTATATAGGCGGTAATCCATGGATTGTGTCTACATTATGGCTTGGAATGTATTATGCTGAGGTTGGCGATGCTGAAAAAGCTAAAGAGTTACTTGTTTGGGCTGCTAAAAATTCTACAAACCTTGGATTTTTACCTGAACAGGTTGATAAGTTTACGGGAAACCGTGCTTGGATTTCTCAACTTTCGTGGTCGTGCGCTATGTTTATTATATTATTAGATAGATTAAAGTAAAAAGTTGTTACTGTTCATATTATTTTTGCGAAAGATAATATCATTAGTTTTCCCGCTCAAACATGTCCTCGGAGAAAATTTTAACTGAAATTAATTATGAAATTTTCTCCTGTGGAACTCGCTCTTTAAACTAATGATATTATCTCCTGCAAAAAATAGTAACGAAAAGTTTAATGTTTTTTGACGGAGGTAGGAATGGCGAGTAAGGTTTCGAGTGTGTTTTTTTGTAACAATTGCGGATATGAGTCTCCAAAATGGCTTGGTAAATGTCCGGCTTGTAATGAATGGAATACTTTTGTTGAGGAAAAGGTTCAAAAGGCTAAAAATGGAGCTGTTCGTGAGAAGGTAGATTCTAAGATTGTTAAGCTGTCTGAAATTGAGATTGAAGAAGGGCAAAGGTTTGAAACCGGTTTTGGCGAATTAAATCGTGTTTTGGGTGGCGGACTTACAAAGGGTTCTCTTACTTTGGTTGGTGGAGACCCGGGAATAGGAAAGTCTACTTTGATTTTACAAATGTGTGATAGAATAAAATGTGGCGGAAGTGTTTTGTATATTTCCGGAGAGGAATCGGGAAGCCAAATAAAAATGCGTGCCGAGAGACTTCAAATAAAAAATGACGATATTTTGTTTTTGAGTGAAACAGATATGAATGTTATTGAGGAAAAGTTAAAGGAGAATAGACCTGAATTGCTTATTGTAGATTCTATCCAGACTATGTACGATCCTACGATGGATTCTACTGCCGGTAGTGTGGGGCAGGTTAGAGCTATTACCGGAAGACTTATGGAAATTGCTAAAAAACAAGGTATTACTACTATAATTATCGGACATGTGACTAAAGAGGGGACTATTGCTGGTCCGAGAGTTCTTGAGCATATGGTGGATACGGTTTTGTATTTAGAGGGGGAAAGATATTTTTCATATAGGATTTTAAGAGCGGTTAAAAATAGGTTTGGTTCTACTAATGAAATTGGGATTTTTGAAATGAGGGAGATTGGGCTTGAGGAAATAACTGATCCTACTCAAATTATGATTTCGGAAAATAGAAATTCTCCCGGTTCGGCTGTTGTTTGTACATTGGAAGGAACGCGACCTATGTTGGTAGAAATACAGGCTTTGGTTACTCAAACTCCGTTCGGAATGCCTAGACGTATGTCTACGGGATTAGATTTTAACAGGCTTATACTTCTTGCGGCTGTTCTTGAGAAAAAAGCCGGTATGAATTTATATAATCAAGATATTTATTTAAATGTTATAGGCGGAATAAAGTTAAATGAGCCGGCTGTTGATTTAGGTGTTGCGGTTGCTGTTATGTCAGGCTTTAGAAATCGCCCTATAAAGCCGGGAGGAGTTATTATCGGGGAAGTTGGTTTAACCGGCGAGATAAGAGGCGTAAATTTAATAGAAAAGAGAATATACGAGGCGGAAAAAACAGGTTTTAACTATTGCGTTATTCCTAAAAGCAATGGTAAAAAACTTGATGGAAAATACAAAATAGAAATTGTTGAGGCTGAAAACTTAGCTGATGTTTTAAACAAGATTAGCGAGTAAGATAGAGGAGTGAGCAATATGAGAGATAAAGAAGTAATTGAAGTATTAAAAACTATTGCGCCGGGGACGGAGTTTAGAGAGGGACTTGAGAATGTGCTTAAGGCTAAAACCGGCGGACTTATTGTTGTTGGAGATTCTCAGGAGGTATTGAGTTTAATTGATGGTGGGGTAAAACTTAATGCGGATTATTCGCCTGCACTTTTATATGAGCTTGCTAAAATGGATGGTGCGATTATTGTCAGCAAGGATTTGAAGAAAATTTTATGTGCTAATGTCCAACTTGCTCCGGATCATTCTATTTCTACTAATGAAACGGGTACTCGTCATCGTACTGCGGAGCGTTTTGCTAAACAAACAGGAGAACTTGTTATAAGTGTTTCTCAGCGTAGAAATGTGATTACTTTGTTTAAGGGAAATACGAGATATGTACTTCCGGATACGTCTGTTGTTTTGACTCGTGCTAATCAGGCTATGCAGACTTTAGAAAAGTATAAGGCGTCGCTTGACGGTGTTATGAATAATTTAAATGCTTTGGAATTTGAAGATATGGTTACTGTGGAAAATGTTTGTACTGCTGTTCAAAGGATAATGTCTGTACTAAAAATTTCTGAGGAAGTTGAAAGGTATATTTATGAGCTTGGAGATGAAAGCAGATTAGTAGAGATGCAATTAAATGAGCTACTTGGGACTACTAAACAAGATTTAGATTTAATATTAAAAGATTATATGGAAGTTAGTAAGAAGAATACTGTTGAGAGTGCCAGCGGTAAAATAAGAGGTTTATCTTATAGTGAGATTTCGGATAGTTCTGGAATTGCTAAGATTATAGGCTATAATTCGGCTCAACAGTTTGATATGCTTATTTCTCCTAAAGGTTATAGAATTTTGTCTATGATTCCTAGACTTCCTACTAATGTTGTTGAAAATGTTGTTGGAAGTTTTAGAAATTTACGTGGTGTACTTGCTTCTTCAATCGAGGAATTGGACGAGGTTGAGGGAATTGGAGAAGTGCGCGCAAGGTATATAAATAGTAGTCTTAAGCGTATGAGGGAACAAACTTTATTTGATATTAGGTTTTGACAATTTGGATATTTTGTGTTATAATATCTAATGTTGGTAGTATAGGTGAATTTAGCTATTTATGCTAATATTTAAATTCACTTTTTGGCGTTAGAACAGGAGGAAGAAGTATGTTTAATATTGGTGATAAAGTTGTGTATCCTATGCACGGAGCTGGGGTTATTGAATCTATAGAGGAAAAGGAAATCTTAGGTCAAAAACAAAAATATTACATAATGAAAATGCCTATAGGAGACATTCAGGTTATGGTACCTACAAATAATGCTCAAGAGGTTGGGATGAGAGAGGTTATTGCGTGTAAAGACGCTGATCGTGTTTTGAATGTTTTATCCGGAGATATAACTGAGATGAATCCTAATTGGAATAAGCGTTATAGAGAAAATATGGATAAAATTAAGAGCGGAAATATTTTTGAAGTTGCTGAGGTTGTTAAGAATTTAGCTCATAAAAGTACTGATAAGGGACTTTCTACCGGAGAGAAGAAATTATACAACAGTGCTAAACAGATTTTAGTTAGTGAGTTGGTTTTAGCTAATCAGTCTTCTAAAAATGAAATTGAAGAGTTGGTTAATGAAAAATTAGGACTAAATGAAGAAGCTTAAAATGCCGAAAAGGATACTGTGAGAAATCATAGTATCTTTTTTTTGTAAATTTGAAACATTTTTTGATTTATAGTCGTCTAATTGACAGAAAATGTTAGAAAGGATGGGTGTATATATGGTTAAGGAACTTGCGAAGTTGTTTGTGGTATGTGGTATTATTGGTGGCGTTTCTATTGCTCCGAGTATGATTAAGACTGATAAGAAAGTTGAGCCTAATTTGGAGTTGCCTACTGTTGGTAGTATGGAGAAATTAAAGGAATTGGTTAAGAAAAATGAGAGTAATAATAACAGGTATGGCGGAATGGATTTCCTTGAGAGTTTTAGTACGAATAGTATTATGATGAAGGCTGAAAGCGTTTCTGATAGTGCTATGAGTGAAAGTGTAAATAGTGATTATTCTACTACTAATGTTCAAGTTGAAGGCGTTGATGAAGCGGATATTATTAAAAATGACGGTAAATATTTGTATCATTTATTAAAAAATGAACTTGTTATAAGCGAGATAAATCCGGCTGAATCTATGAAGGTTTTGACGAAAATCAGCTATGATGATTTTAATCCGCAAGAATTATATATTGATGACGATATGGTGGCTGTTATAGGTTCGTATTATAAGAGAAATGAGAATAAACCTAGGTATTATAGCGGTGAGTCGTATACTAAGGTTATTATTTATGATGCAAAGGATAAAGCTAATTTAAATGAAGTAAAACAAGTAGAGGTTAGTGGTTATTATAATTCTTCAAGAAAAATAGATAATTCATTATATCTTGTTGCCCAAAAGGATATAGGTTATTATATGTTTGAAAATGATAATTATGAAGTTATGCCGTTATATAGGGATACTGCGATAAGTGAAGACGAGAAAACGGTTAATTGTGAGGATATTTTTTATTTCCCTGAGTTTGAGTGTTCTCAGTATATGATGACTGTTGGAATTGATTTAAGTAATTTAGATGCTGAGGCTAATATTTCTACATATTTGGGTAATAGTGAAAGTATTTATTCTTCAAAAGATAATATGTATGTTACATTTACGTCGTACGATACCGAGAATAGTACGGAAACGTTATATGGAGATGTAGCTTTAAGAGAAATTGTTTCTACTGCTAGTCGTTTACAAAGTACGTCTATTTATAGATTTAAATTAGAAGATGGGAAAATGAATTGTAAGGCTACAGGAAAGGTTCCCGGTTCTATATTAAATCAATTTTCTATGGATGAAAATAATGGATATTTTAGAATTGCTACTACTCGTGGAAGTGTGACAGGAACGGGAGATGATAAGTCTCGTAATAATATGTATGTTTTAGATATGGAATTAAAACAGGTTGGAGCTATTGAGGATATTGCTCCGGGGGAAAAAATTTATTCGGTAAGATATATGGGAAATAGAGCGTATATGGTAACTTTTAGAAAGGTTGATCCGCTGTTTGTTATTGATTTATCTAAACCGGAAGAACCTACGATTTTAGGAAAGTTAAAGATTCCTGGATATAGTGATTATTTACATCCATACGATGAAAATCATATTATTGGTTTTGGTAAAGATGCTACTGTTGTTGCGAATGAGGACGGCAGTTGGGGATGGGCTGATGAGGATAATACGGCTGCTTATTATCAAGGTATGAAGATTGCTATGTTTGATGTTACGGATCCGACTAATCCGATTGAGATGTGGAAAGAGGAGATTGGAGATAGAGGAACTGAGTCTGAGTTATTAAGTAATCATAAGGCGTTATTATTTAATAAAGATAAGAATTTGCTTGCGTTCCCGATTAGAGTTGCTGAGGTTAATAAAGAAAATGCGAAGGCTTGGACTTACGGAGATACGACGTTTGTTGGAGCATATGTATATGAGTTAACTTTGGAAAATGGTTTTGAGTTAAAGGCGAAATTAACGAATTTAACTGAAGATGACTGGAAGCGTTTAGGTAATTATTATTATGGAGATAAGTCGATTGATAGGCTAATTTATATAGGAGACAAGTTATATACAATAGCTAACTGTGGATATAGTGCATACGATATGGGAAATGATTTTGTAAAGATTGGTGAATTAAAGTTTTAGCTTAATTACTTAAAATTTTAAGTTGTATTTTTCGAAGAAATTGTGTATACTATTAGTAGAGGTGAGGCTTATGCCGAATATAAAGCCGGTGTCGGATTTACGTAATTATAATGAGGTTTTAATTGAGTGTGAGACAGGAAACCCTGTATTCTTAACTAAAAATGGCAGAGGAAGATATGTAATAATAGATATACAAGAGTATGAAAAACAGCAGGCAACATTAAAACTTATATCAAAACTTGTTGAAGCCGAAGATATAGCGAAAACTGAGAAAGATTGGTTAGATTTTTCAGAATTAAAAAAGATATTGGAGGATTAATTATATGAAACTAAAGATAAAAGTTAATCCTCTTGTAATTAGTGATGTTAAAGAGGTTAAAGCATATATAAACGAAGAGAATAGAAATGCTATTAATAATTTTACTAGTTTGTTGACGAATTCTATAGGAAATTTAGCTGAATTTCCCCAACTAGGTATGGAACTATCTAAAAAGATTAGTATTAAAACGGACTATAGATATTTAATAGCTGATGAATATATAATATTTTATAAATTTGATTCTGAATATTTATATATTTATAGAATATTAAGTAGTAAGAGAGATTATATAAAAATACTATTTGAATAAGATATTTTGAAAAATACAACATAAAAAAACATTGCACTTTGCTAAGAAAAACAAAAATGTTAATCAGGGCGAAGTGCAATGTTTTTTTACTTAACTTAGTCTTTCGGGTAAGAACAATTCTTTAAATTTGTTTGTCGCATATCTATCAGTCATTCCGGCAATGTAATCGCATATTACTCTTTCGTTTCCGGATTTTAATAACATACTTTTAAATTCTTCCGGAAGTTCTAATGTGTTTTCTAAGAAGTAATAATACAGCCATTTTATTATTGAGCCGGCTTTTACTTCTTCAGTTTTCGCACGAGAAGCAAGATATACACGGTCAAACATAAATTCTCTTAAATCCCACATCGCTTTATATGTTGTTTCGGACATAGAAATTATATTTTTGTCTTTTGATGAGTAAATTATATCACTTACCATTGTATTTATTCTAGCCTGAGAAGTAGTGCCAAGTATGTTTACACAATTTTCAGGTAGTTCGTCGTCAGATATTAGTCCTGCTCTTTTTGCGTCGTCTATGTCGTGATTTACGTATGCGATTCTATCAGCATATTTTACAATTTGCCCTTCTAAGGTACTAGCCATATTTGTACCGCTATGATTTACTATTCCGTCTCTAGTTTCCCATGTTAAATTTAGGTTTTCCAGTACATCTACAACTCTTAAACTTTGTTCGTTGTGTTTAAAACCTTCCGGATATAATTCATTTAATATACTTTCTCCAATATGACCAAACGGAGTATGACCTAAGTCGTGACCAAGCGAAATGGCTTCAGCTAGGTCTTCGTTTAATTTTAAGGCTCTAGCAATAGAGCGGGCTATTTGAGAAACTTCTAAGGTATGTGTAAGTCTGGTTCTATAATGATCTCCTTCGGGAGAAATAAAAACTTGAGTTTTATGTTTTAAACGTCTAAAGGCTTTACTGTAAATAATTCTGTCTTTGTCACGCTGGAAGTCAGTTCTCATAGTACATTTTTCTTCTTCTATAGCTCGCCCCTTAGATTCACAACTTTTCGTTGCAAATGGAGAAAGACTTTTTCTTTCAATTTCTTCTTGCTCTTCACGAATATTCATAATACAGACCTCCATTCAAAAACTCTGACACAGTAAATATATCACATTTATAGGCTTTATACAAGTAATCTTATATTTAATTAGTATTTTAGCGTTACTAGTCAGACTTAATTACTTATCAAAAGATAATATCATTAGTTTTCCCGCT